>CAZFPQ010000063.1:0-28840 GCA_964521065.1 uncultured Bacteroidia bacterium
TGAGGTCCTGGAAACGCTTATTTTTAATTATTCAACTTCATAAGTTTAGGCTGATTTTGATTAATTCAAGGCTATGGTTCGTGTAGTCTAAGGTAAGCTTGAGGCGGCGTTGGGCGGCATTCGGTGGACTGGGGCGGCTTGGTGCCCGGGCCTGGAATGCCGAAGTTTTTTGCTTACTTTTTTCAAAAAAAGTAAGGCCCGCGGCAGGCGACACTGCTAATGGCTAAGGGTAAGATTTTGGCCAAAGTCCAAATCAGGACTCCTTGAATCTTGACTTCAAATCCCTTACATATTTTCTACTCACCGGAAGAGATCGCCCTGCTACCAAGACGGCATCACCCAGGACCGCTTCCACTTTGGTCAGATTGACGATGAAAGAGCGATGAATGCGCATGAAGCCTTCCCCCAACAGGGTTTCCATTTCTTTCATGCGCATATACACCAAAGAAAAATCCCCGGCACGGGTAAAGATTTTTACGTACTCTTTCCGGGCCTCCACGTAACAAATGTCGCTGCGCAATATTTTCTTGAGTTGGTATTCCGTTTTAACCCAAATTTCGTCCGAGTCGATGATCGCTCGGCTTTGCTGCCATTGGTGCAGGTCCAAGGCCCGGCCGACGGCCTGTTCAAATCGTTCCAAGGAAAAGGGCTTGAGCAGGTAATCAACCACTTGCAACTCAAAGGCCTTGGCGGCATGGTTTTCGTAAGCTGTGGTAAAAATCACCATGGGCAAATTATCCGTGTGCTCGACCAAACTCAGCCCAGTGAATCGAGGCATTTGAATGTCTAAGAACATCAGGTCCAGACTAGGATCCGAGGCCAGGGCTTCCTGGGCTTCCTTGCCATTGATACACACGTGCTTCAGACAGAGCTGAGGAAACTCCGTCAAATAGGCCTTCAACAGTTGCCTAGCCAGCGGCTCATCATCGGCGATCAGACAGTTGAGACGTTTATTCATAAAGGGGAAAGCTCAGTTCTACGTAAAAAAGAGAATCCTGCTCTTCATGCTTAAAGTGCTGGTCATCGCCAAAGACCAGCTTTAGGCGTTCCCTCACATTGGCCAGCCCTAAACCGGAAGGTTCCGGCTTGGCTTCATCCTCCAGCAAAATGGGATTGCGGGTGGTAAAGCTCAGCCTTCCCTCCAAAACGTGGAGTTGCATGTGCCACCCATCCTCGTTCACATCTCCGTGTTTGAACATATTTTCCACCACCGGCAAAAGGATCAAAGCAGGCAAACGATGAGATTGGGCCTCAGATGGAACCGATAAAGGCTCAAGGGGAAAAGGATCATACTTGAGCGCATACAGCGCCAAGATGTCATTGATCAGGGCTATTTCATCGGCTAAGCTTACCGTTTGACGCTGGCTTTGATTCAGGCTATAGCGCAAGACATTGGCTAGTTTGAGTAGCATGGGGGCCGTTTGAGGAGCTTGAATCGTGGCCAGGGTATAGATGTTGTGGATGGCGTTAAAGAGAAAGTGGGGATGAATCTGCTGTTGTAGCTGTTTGAGCTCCGTTTCATACCTCAAGGCCAAAATAGCCTGATGCTGTTGTTGTCTTTTTACCTGAAGAAAAATCAGCTTATACAGGATACCAGAGCCATAGGTAATCCAGCTTGAAAGCCCTAGGCGAAGCCATACCTGATACGGAATCTGCATGCCTCCAAGCAATTGGATCTGCTCTTCCGAAAAAAATTCTGAAAGCCACACTTCCTCCACGGCATACCGATAAGCGATCACCAGGCCAAGGATCAAAATCGACCAAACGGCAAAAGGAAGGTATTTACCCGTATCAAAAAAGGTGGGCACCAACCAAGCAGAGGTCAGGTAGAATAAGCACCCAGCGCCTAAAAAGGCCAGGGTCAATTTTGCCAACACATAATTTAGTGGAAGGTAGCTTACCAGAAAGCTGCCGATCAAGGCCATGATGATCAGCCAAGTCAATATGTGGGCCAGGGGCTGTAAAAATCGCTTCATAGGTACACCGATTGATCACCCCAATTTACCCCTAAAGAAGGCAGGGCTAAGGTCATTGGTTGAAGAAAAGACGTCGCTGGTTGAAAACGAATTTCGCTGACTAAACGCTTCGCAGGGTCCACCGTCCATTCTCCAGAGAGTCATCAAAAGCGGCTCCGTTTACATCCAATTATTTCATCATTTCAACCTCATTTAACCCAAAAAAATGAAGCAGTTATCAGCCTTTTTCCTCCTTGTTTTCGTCAGTTTCACCTTCTTCTCTTGTGGAGACCCAGAAGAAGTCATGGATACCCTTTCCGACTCCGACCTGCGTGACATGATCGAAGCAGATCTCGCCTCCATCGAGTCGATCTCAGAAATCTCCGTAGAACTAGCCGCCTTGCCCAGCGAAGCCTGCAATACGCTGAACGATAGTTCTCTGAGTTACACCTCCCCCAATGGCAACTTACAGTTGAGCTCCACTTGGTCCTGGAAAATCACCTGTGCTGGCCTCCTTCCCCAAACCTTTGAAGCCTCGGCCAGTGGAAATAGCAGTTACAACTCTGCCAAGGTGACCTCTACAAGTACGCTTTCTGTGGACTGCACCGTGGACAACATAGTCTCCAATGATGACTATCTCTTTGATGGCAGCATCAACTTTGATCAAGATGCCTCGATCATTGGGCGTAGGGCAAATCGGGCACTCGCTTCTCAAACGAACTACGACTGTAACCAGTTGACAATAGACCGTGACACCTACGAAATCTTGTCTGGAACGATGAGCATCGACCTAGCAGGAAGCTTCAACAGTGGCGGCACCTTTAGTCGGGGTGCGAGCCTCGCTTTTCAAGGCGGAGGAGTAGCCACCCTGACCCTGGACAACGGAGCGGTTTTTACCATCACATTTTAGATAAGCACTGGGACAAGAAAATTGGGGTATGGCCGTAGGATGGGGGAATGGCGCATCATACCCCGTACTCCCCTACCTCGATGCCAGGCTTTCTTCTATCCACCCGCTTACGTTTTTAACCGAATAAAAATAAGCCCGAGGTCTTCTACCTGATAGCCTATTGACCACTTAGGCATTCCTTATCGGAATAAACTCAAGCCACAAGCCCGTCAATTCTATGGTTCCTTGGCATCGAACCACAGACTTGGCGGGCTTATCTTCTTGAACCATCACCGCATTTTATCCCTGTTCTCACCTCTCGCTTCGCCCCTCCCATACTTATTCACCATCCTCATCGTTGTTTTAGCGCGCAACTCTTCTGTATCTTAACTCATCTTTAGGCCACAGGCATACCCCTGTGGCTAAACTACCCCCAAACTCGCTTATGTTTCGAACGATCTTACTCACCCTTGGGCTGATCCTTTCTGGCCTAGTCTGGGCCCAGAGCTCAAGCGACGAAACCATCACCATCCGTGGAACTGTAATCGATCAATCTGACCAGTCACCTTTGGCTGGGGTCGGTGTGGTGGTGGCCGCCAACTATACTTTTGTCATCACCGATGAGGAGGGCCGCTATTCCTTTGACATAGATCCCGCTCTGGGTGAGGTAGAGGTATCTTTTGCGCTGTATGGCTATGAAGCGCAAAACTTAAACCTCGATCTTGCCGAAACAGCCAGGGAACTGAACATCGCCCTTTCCCCCAATGAATTCTCTACCGACGATGTAGTGATTACCGCAGCCAAGGGATTCCAGCAGTCTCAGTCTGACGTGACGGTCTCCATTGAAGTGGTCAAGCCTCAGTTCATCGAGCTACAAGCCTTACCCAGCGTCAATGACGCCTTGAACCGCATCCCGGGCGTGGACAACCAAGCTGGCCAGATCAACATCCGTGGCAGTTCTGGCTATGCCTACGGTGTAGGCAGCCGGGTCATGGTCACCCTTGATGGGCTCCCTCTGATCACGGGAGACGCCGGTTCGGCTGACCTAGATCTGATTCCGGTAGACAACATCCAACAGATTGAGGTACTCAAAGGCGCAAGTTCTGTGCTGTATGGTTCTTCTGCCCTGGGCGGGGTGATCAACGTCATTACTTCTGATCCAGGAGATAAGCCCAAGACTTCCCTGCGATTGCGGGGAGGTTTTTATGGGACGCCCGGCAATCCCGCCCTAGATTGGAATGGGGATGCCCCTATTTACCAGGGCTCCCTGCACGCCTTTCACAGCCGCCGCATCGGGGATCTTTCACTTACTTTACAAGGCAATTTCATCAAAGACCCTGGCTACCGTCAAAACACCGATCGGGAAGAATACCGGGGCTTGGCCATGCTGAAGTACCAGCCCAAATCCATCTCAGGACTTACCCTGGGCCTCAACGCCAGCATCAGTGTGGACTCTTCCTCCAGTACTTTGTATTGGGACAGCTATTTCCCAGACACGAGTATTGTAGATGGAGAACCCGTGGTAACGGGAGGAGGGTTGACCCCCACCCAAGAAGATGGCGCCTTTCGACGACAACTCGCCAGTTCCATCGCTTTGGATCCCAGCATCAAGTACCTCACCGAGGGAGGAAACTTGTTTTGGTACCGAGGTCGTTACCTCAGCAATCAAAATCTTAACAATACCGGTCAATCCAGCACCAATTGGATCGGCTACAACGATTTCTTGTACCAAACTACCTTGGGCAAAAACATCAACTGGGTGACGGGGGCTACCTATACCTACGCCGCCATTCAAGGCGATAGCTTGTACGGGGGAACCTATGTTTTCCAAGGGGATACCATCAGCAGTTCAGGCAGTCATAGCAGCAACTCTTTGGGGCTCTATACCCAACTAGACGGCAAGTTTGGCCGCCTCAATACCAGCCTAGGTGTTCGCTACGAAACCGTGCAGATCAATGATGCTGCCCGCGAATCACTCCCAGTTTTTCGAGCAGGATTGAATTACAAAATTGCCGAGGGCACCAACGTCCGAGCTAGTTTTGGGCAAGCCTTCCGGGTTCCTTCCATCGCGGAGCGTTTTGCCAACACCACCGGTGGTGGCGTAATTGTCGAACCCAACCCTGCCATCAATTCCGAGCGTGGCTACTCAGTCGAGTTGGCCCTGCGTCAAGGCTTTTTATTAGAGCGGCCTGTACTCAAGATTAAGGGATTCCTTGATGTAGCGGCCTTCTCGATGCGCTATGAAGACATGGTCGAGTTTGGGGTTAACTCGGTAAGCATCCGCACCGTCAATCCTTTGACCGTAGATGCCCGTTTCTCCAGTTTCAACCTGGCCGATGCCCGGATCAGTGGAATAGAATTCACCCAAAACTTCTTCATGGAAGCGGGTGACTTTTTTGCTAGCCTTAATGGGGGAGTCACCCTTCTAGATCCCCTCAACCTGAATGCCGTTTCGCCAGATTCTCAGATGAACTTGGTCGAAGACCTGACCCAGATTTTCAATACGGATCGCTGGATAGACCAGCCTGAGTTCTTGAAGTATCGCAGTCGCTGGACCGTTCGCTATAGCACCACCCTTGGCTATGGACCCGTAAGCTTCACGGGTAACATCCGCTACAAGAGCTTTGTAGAAAACATTGACCAATATCTCTTCGCGGTAGTTCCTGACTTAAATGCTTTTCGGGAGTTTTACCCCAATGGAGACTTAGTGGTAGACTTCATTGTAGGCATCGAACTGGCCGACGGGCTCAATCTTTCGCTGAACCTCAATAATGCCTTCAATCGGGAATACATGACCATCCCTGGCACCTTGGGAGCACAGCGGGAGTTCATCACGCAGCTGGCGTATAAGTTTTAAGTAAGCGGACATAAGAAAAGCGGTAATCGGGGCACGGGAGTACGGGGTATGTGGCTGTTTTCACCTACCCTTATATCCATAGCCCGTACCGCCATACCCCGATTTCTTTTGTCCAAGTACTTAATTGGGGTTTGGATTGGGCTTGGAGTGGGGCCTAAGCCCAGCAGCGAGAATTGCCAAAAGAGTGCTCTTTCCATTTTCCAAAGGCTTTATTAGATTTGAAAGTAGGTGAGTAGATATGCTCTCTCACCTACTTTTTGTCCATTTAAGCCACCAACCATGAATTCCGAGTCCTATTCTCTGGATGCCCTACCTGTAGACTTCACCAAGCCCTCAAAGTCCTTCCAACAGAGAGCCTGGCTAGCCGTCGCTGGATTGGGCTTATTTTTGATTCTGTACCTCACACTCTCCATATGGTTTGCCCGCAACGCGGTGGACTTGTTTCTCATTGCTTCTGAAGGGAGGGATGGGGCTTTTTGGTCTGGGGTTATCGGATTATTATCTGCCTTTATGGCGGTTTTCATGTTCAAGGCCCTCTTTTTTGTCATCAAGCAAGACCATTCACAGCGGGTAGAAGTCACAGCGGAAAATGAGCCCCAGCTCTTTGAATTCATCCACGAAATTGCAGATCAGTCGGGGGCACCTCGTCCACATAAAGTCTATCTATCTCCCATTGTCAATGCTTCGGTATTCTATGAGCTCTCCGTTTTAAACCTTTTGTGGCCTTCTAAGAAGAACTTGGAGATTGGCATCGGCTTGGTCAATGTGTTGACTTTGGGAGAAACCAAGGCGGTACTGGCCCACGAGTTTGGGCACTTTGCTCAGCGAGCGATGCTCATCGGACGCTGGGTATACATTGGCCAGCAGATCGCTGGTCATATCATCGCCAAACGTGATGCCTTGGATCGATTTATCTCAGAGATTTCCTCTTGGGACATTCGCATCGCCTGGATTGGATGGATATTGTCCATCATCATTTGGGCGATCAGGGCCCTGGCCGAGACCTTGTTCACCTGGGTAATCATTGCCCAAAGAGCGCTTTCTCGAGAGATGGAATTCCACGCAGATTTGGTGGCGGTTTCTCTAACAGGAAGTGACGCCATCGTCCATGCCTTGCATCACCTACAAGCCGCAGATCAGGGCTTTCAAGAAGCTTTGGAAACGGTAAACTTGGCTCTCCAAGAGCAGAAAAAAGTTGGCAACCTCTACCCCTTACAGACAGACGCCATTCAACGAATGCGCCACCTGCTGAGTGACGGCGATTATGGCCGCCCGCTCACAGTGCCTAAAGAAAACGCCCAGGAACACCGAGTTTTTCAATCTGGCATGGCCCAGGTACCGCAAATGTGGGCTACCCACCCCCCTGACTATGAGAGAGAGGCCAATGCCAAACAGACCTATATCCAAGCAGATATCCATCCTGAATCTGCTTGGGACTTGTTTCAAGATCCCCTCCAGATTCAGATCCAAATGACAGAGGTTCTACTCAGTCAAGTCCAGCTTGAACAAGAACCCAGTCTGCTGGACGTAGATTCAGTTAAACACCTGCAAGGCAAGCGGTTTGGGCAAGCCTTTTTAGATCCGGCCTACAAGGGAGTTTATTTAGATCGATTTCTTACCCTGAGTCACCAAGACCCTAACGATTTATATGACCCCACGATCGTAGGCGGAGCGATTACCAATGACTTGGCAAGCATTTATCCTGACTCCATCCGTGACGACTTGGAAACTTGGCAGCAACTTCGGATGGAAGAGGGTTCTTTGAAGGGCTTGGAGGCAAAGTTTTTGAAAGCGCCAGGAGGCGTGATATGGCATAGGGGGGAACAAATTCAGCGCAAACAGCTTCCCGAAGCAATTGCGGAGGTAGAAGAAGAGCAAAGATCCGCCGCTGATCAAATTCGCAAGTTTGATCAAACTTGCCGCTCTACCCATCTCGCCATGGCCAAATCCTTGGGGAAGGGATGGGAGGCTTATCACCAAAGCCTAGTCGCGGCCTTACACTACTCCGAGCATACCTTGGCCAATCTAGAAGACGCCTGGGGGGTGCTGAACAATGTCTATGCGGTAGTCACGGCTGATGGGAGAGTCAACAACCGAGAACGACGCCGATTATTAAGTTCCTGCAATGAAATTGGAGAGCTCTTGAATGAAGTATATCGCCATGCAAATTCAGTAAAGTTAGATGATGGATTACTTGGAAAACTAGGGATATCAAACTGGGGCGAACTCTTTGAGGAATTCAAACTGTCGAGAGCGACAGATGATAATATTGAAATTTGGCTACAAGTAATTGACAGTTGGTATGCTCCTGCCATTGGTAGTTTGTCGAGGCTGCGCATCGAAGTCCTTAACCAAATGCTGGAGATTGAGGGTAAGCTTCGAGAAACATATCAATCAGGCCAAGAGGATGTTCCCTTTGCCGCTACCCCTTTGGTACTGCCAACCCAGTATCCTCGTATGTTGCCAAGCCAAAAGCGCCCTAGGCAAAACAAGCTGGGCTGGTGGGATCGGTTGTACACGGCGAACGGCACCATTCCCACCATTGTCCGTTTGGTAGTGGCAGGCATCATCATTGGCGCAGTCATCTGGTATGCGGGTGATCCGAATATCTAAAACTAAGTAAGCGGACATAAGAAAAGCGGTAATCGGGGTACGGGAGTACGGGAGCACGGGGTATGTTGCTGTTTTCACCTACCCTTATATCCATAGCCCGTACCGCCATACCCCGATTTCTTTTGTCCAAGTACTTAATTGGGGTTTGGATTGGGCTTGGAGTGGAGTCTAAGCCCAACTATACCAAGCCAACTCATCTTCCTTCCACAACTAAGCTTGCCCTGCTCACTAGCCCCTGAGCTTGCGTTCTAAGAACCACAAAGTAAACCCCAGGACTCATTCCGTCTAGGTTGAGGCGGGTACCTGGGGCGCTTAGGTTTTCTGTCTTCACACAAGCGCCTTGGGAATTATAAAAGAGAAGTTCAGCCCTATCAGGGCCTGGATAATTTACCGTAATGCTGCGAGAGGCAGGGTTAGGATACAAGCTTAGGAGAGTCGGTTCGCTTACCGCAGACCTAATGGAAGTAACTTCATTGCAAAGCACCTCAAATAAAGAGACAAAGGCAGAATCTAGGAATTCCTGGTAGCCAGTAGCGAAGGAACCTGCAAACAAACTATCGTGGGTTCCCCCCACTACGGGTTGGTAGTAATTGAAGACATTCTTTTGATCGGCTTCCTGGTGAATCAAAGCAGAACCATCCAGGTTGATTACCCCAAAGGACAATCCCCCATTGGTAGGCACTACTTGGTCGTTTTCTCCGTGATAGCTGATCAGGGGGGCTTCGCTGCTCTGAATCCAAGATCGATCGACCAAGCCTCCCGCCAGATTCATCACCGCTTGAATACGAGAAGAAGCCCCAGTGATGTTATTGCTTTGCCCTTCCAATCCGCCTTCAGCAGAGAGGGCGGTCTCAAAATAGCCGGGGGCAACATCTCCATCGCTAAGATAGGCGGCATGCAAGGCAGCAAGTGCTCCAGCAGAATAGCCCCCCACAAAAACAAAGTTGGTATCGATGCGATAGGTCTTTGCGTTCTGTTGATCATCTCGAAAGAAGCGGACCGCCGCTTTCAAGTCATGCATGCTCTGGACGAGAGCAGAGGCCATCTCCATGGAATCCGTGGGAGCGGCAGCTTGTAATCGGTAGTCAATGGTTGCCGCAACATAGCCATGCTCGGCGAATTGGCGGGCAAGGTCCGCCATGTCCGCACGGTCTCCACTCGCAAAATCTCCTCCATGCGCCAAAATCATGACGGCACGGCTAGAGAAGGTATCTCCTTCGGGTTGATACACGTCCATGAACAACATTTCGGTATTCCCACCTTGAGTGGCTTCTCCATATTGGACAGTGGTTTGGGATGTACCTGCAAAAATTTGAAAGACGTAGCGAAAACCGCCACAAGACCGATTGGTCTGCCCCATCGTTGGTAAGATAGCCAAGAGCAACAAGGAGAAAAGTGTAGATCTTGTTAACATAAGAGTAGATTGGTAAGGTTGACCCATAGCTGTCCGAAGACAGCCAGATAGGAAAGGGTGAGTTTCTATATGGCTATGTAGATAGTCTCTAATGGTTAACAACTAGAGGAAGAAGAAGGTTAGCGCACGCGCGTAGGCTGGCCTACAAGCCCTCCCGGTTCAACCATTTTTCCACATCTGGCGCTTCATACGCTTCCATTTTGGCCAATAGTCTTGTGAGGTCATCGTCTACCAAAATGATCTCGCGATTTTCTTGACGTACAAACCCTTGAGCTACCGAATGATCAACAAAAGCAATGAGCTGATCAAAGTATCCATTGACGTTGAGGATGCCTACGGGGTGTCGGTGTAGCCCTAACTGTGCCCAGGAGAGAATCTCTGCCAACTCATCTAAGGTTCCCAATCCACCTGGTAAGGCAATGAACCCTTCAGAGCGATCGACCATGGTCTGCTTGCGTACGTGCATGGTATCGGTCACGATCACTTCTTGAATGCCTTTGTGATCTACTTCTTTTTCTTTCAAAAAAGTAGGAATGACGCCAACTACGTAACCCCCTTCAGCTAAGGCCGCATCTGCAATCACCCCCATCAAGCCTACACTTCCTGCGCCATATACAATCTGACGCTGCTCTAGCGCAAGTTGCCGCCCTACGTCCCGGGCTACTTTTTCATACACAGGGTCAAGGCCATGGTTGGCTCCGCAAAAAATACAGATAGAATTCAGTCGAGGCATGGAGGTGAGAGTTAGTCGTAGAAAAAATGATTAGCCCTTGGAACAACCCAGTCAGCTTCATAGACTGAGCAGCCATTCCAAGGGCTGACAAGTTAGGAAATCATGGATTTTCTCTGCCTATCCAGCTCTGTAAAACCACGTTACTAAGGCAATTCTCACCTAAAACCGTACAACTCTTCAGATTCAAGGCTGATTACCCCCCTATCCTCTCAATATCTCATCTCTCAATGTCTCACCCTCTATTAAAAATGTCTCGCCCTCAGGTTAAAACGGCGTGTCAGTCTCTACATCGTTACTGAATAGAGAAAGCAAGGGCAATGGGCGGTGGGCATCTTCGATCAATGCTTCCAACTCAGCTACCTTTTGCGGGTTTTCTTCCGCGAGATTATGGGTTTCAGCTAGATCCTGATCGAGGTTATACAACTCTGTAATGACCAGCCGGTCTTTGTCCCTGACGTTCAGCTTGACCAATTTCCAAGGCCCTTGACGCACAGCTTGACGCCCTCCTAATTCATAAAACTCCCAATAGAGGTAGTCATGCTGGATTTGCTTTTCTGACTCTCCCAGAAAAGTCGGCAGCATAGAAATGCCATCTAATCCTTGTGGGACGGTTTGGCCCGTTAACTCACAGGCAGTAGGGACCATGTCCCAAAAAGCAGATAGATGGTCGCTCCTCGTTCCAGCGGGAATGGTGCCAGTCCAGCGAGCAATCATGGGAATGCGAACGCCTCCTTCGTAGAGGTCTCGCTTGGTCCCACGTAGGGGACCATTGCTGTCAAAAAAGTCTGCCTGATGCCCCCCCTCTTCGTGTGGCCCATTGTCGCTGGTAAAAATCACCAGGGTATTTTCGTCTAAGCCCAAGTCCTTCAATTTGGATTGGATGTCACCTACTGTGGCATCGATGAGGTCCATCATGGCGGCAAATCCTTTTTCTTGTTTGGGCCAGTCCCGATCAGCGTATTGGCCAAAATCTGGCACCTCCATGCCGTCGTCTTCACCTTCATTATTGGCGTGGGGAATATTGAGGGCCAAATAAAGGAAGAAGGGCTGATTTTGATTCGTCTCAATGAATTGTAGGGCTCGTTGGCGAAATTGCTCAGGGGCGTAGGTAACCTTCTCTGCCGATACTCCCGTACCTTCTGGGCGAGTTTCTAACCACGGATTTGGGTTGGGCAGTTTGTTGCCTGGAAGAATGACCTTCTCTCCATTTTGGTACAAAAACTCCGGAAAGCAGTTGTGGGCATGCCACATGTTGATGTATCCATAGGCCTCATCAAATCCATTCCGGGCGGGATCGTCTGGGGGCGGCGGGTGTCCAATTCCCCACTTGCCAAAAAATCCTGTGCGGTATCCAGCTTGCTTGAACACTTCGGCCAACGTCGTCACGCTATCGGGAAGCAACTGTCCATCGGGTTTGTTGCCTCTGATGGGGGTATGGCCGGTGTGCAAACCCGTCATGAGGGCTGCTCGGGAAGGGCTACAGACGGTGGCACCCGCATAATGCTGGGTAAAGCGCATGCCTTCTTGGGCTAGTTGATCGATGTGTGGCGTTTGAAGAGTCTTTTGCCCAAAACAACCCACGTCGCCATAGCCCATGTCGTCAGTTAGGATATAGATGACATTGGGTAAGCGGGGTTTCGCTTCGGCTTGGGCATCTTCAGAAGTAGGTTGGCAAGCAGAAACTAGACAGATCAGCAATCCCCACAAGAGGATGAGCCTAGGTGAAATATTCATAGTTCTAGAATTCGAGGGAACATGGGTTCAGTTAACGCTTCGATAAGTTCTCGGGAAGCATATTAGGGAGAAGTTTAGGTCAAGGGAAAAAGCCTCATGCATAGATCTTGCCCGATTGTACAAATACCTCCACAAAGGCTCCCCTTTCCATTTTGCCCCCCACTTTTCGAACCATAGGGCGTAGATCCTGGACTTTTGCGAAATGATGGCAGGTCACAAATCCCATACTTAGTAATGGCTTCTGATGGTTCAGATCAAGAGATCACCTTGGATCTTAGAGGCTGTATGGGTTTTGGTATTTCGAGCCCAAACGCTGGATTTTTTGGTTCTGACAAGCAGATTTTTTGAGGAATAGCGAGCTATTTCGAGAAAAATCGGCGCGGTCAGGTTCAAAAAAGACAAGTTTTGGCCGTAAAGGAAAAACCCAAACAGCCTCTTAGGATTCAGGGCAACTACATGTCCATCAGGCCGCCTTTTCCTATCCCTAACCTAAGTAATTTCTGATGAAGCAAATCTCTACTTTACTCGTAGGCCTGTACTTGTTGAGCGTTGGCTCCTTGTTTGCCCAGGATCAGTGGGTATTTACCCTTTGGACGGATGCCAACACTTTTAAGCGGGAAGCGATTGCCCCCAAGGTCACTACTGAACCGACCGTGGATGGGGTACCAGAGGTTCTGTGGGACCAAGCAACTTGGAATCGAGCCCAATACTGGACCCTAGAGACCAATGCCAACAATAACCCAACCATGGCTGCCTTGCCTTCCGACACCATGGATCATTACATGGAGTGGAAAGCCGTTTGGACCGACAGTGCCATTTATTACCTGATTCATGTGGTAGATGATGTCACCAGTTATAGCAATACACGGTCAGCATGGTGGCGCCAAGATGGCATAGAACTCTACCCCTATCATCCTGGGGTGGCAAGTGGTCCGCTGGATCGCAATGACTCTACCTCTATTCCTTGGGTAAATGTATTCCCAGATGCTTCGGGAGCTGCCGTCATAGACGTTCAACAGCAAGATGACTATGCCATCACAGGAGCGGTTACCGTCAATGGTTCCAACGTGTTCTACGAATTGAAAGACATCAACTGGACCCATCCAGAATCAAGAGGCGTCACACCTAGCAATGGAGATACCATGCAGTTTGCCATGATGGTCAACGAAAGTGACAACGCGGACCCCAATGTGGACAACCGTGACATGAAAATCACCTGGGCCATCGAAGGGGAAGCTCGTAATGGATTGGGTCCAGACATGGGTTACATTTTGCTGACCGATCCCAACGCCACCAGCATCGCTGATTCCGAGGATATCCTTTCGGTAAGCAATTACCCCAATCCCTTTTCAAGTAGCACCACCATTAGCTATTCGCTGCAAGAAGCCAGTGAAGTAAAGGTAGCCATCTACGACCTAGCCGGGCATTTGATTTCGAGTCAGCAATCAGAGTTACAACCCGCCGGTAGCCACCAAGTACGCTTCAACGGCAGTCAGCAGCCTAGCGGCGTATATCTTTTCCAGATCGAGGCCGCTGGCCAGCGGGCCTTCCACCGCATGATCATCGCTCACTAGAGCAATTGGACAAGTATTAGTTAGCAGTAGTTAGTAGTATGCGTGAGGGTGCCCGGTTGGTGCACCCTCCATTTTTTATAGGTAATAGCACCCGAACACGCAAAACTAGCTAGCTTTTTTATCCTATCTCAATGATACAAGCCTAAGAGACTCTTTAGGTGTTGAGTTTAAGGCCTAAACTTGTCTTTCCGTGAGTACTTGGGATTAAGGCCCCCAAGTAGGAGTCTGACTGCGCCGATTTTCCTCGAAATACCAAAGCCCAAACAGCCTCTAAGGCTAATCTTTGTGGGGGACCAAAGACCGGTCATTCTGCTCAAACCACTCTAAAAGGCTTGGCTTGAGTGCCTGAACCACATCGGGATGCCTCAAAGACAGATCTTCACTTTCAACTGGATCACTGGCCAAATCATAGAGTTCCACCTGCGATCCATCCCGATTGGAAAAGAGTTTCCAATTCCCACTGCGGATAGCCAGCTGCAAACTCCGATCATGGCCAAGTTTGGGATACTTGTATGGCCCATTACGGCCATATTCAAAAAACACAGGCCGCTGACGCGGGTGGAGTTCTTCGCTAAGAAATGCCCGACTCAGGTCCTCTCCATCTAGTTCAGGTCCTTGGGGCAGCTCAGCTCCAGTTAATTGACACAGGGTAGGCAGTAAGTCTATCGAAGCGAGCAGTGAACTGGAATCCACTTGACCGGCCTTGATCTGAGCTGGCCAATGCACAAAGAAGGGCATATTAATGCCTCCCTCGTAGAGGCTGTTTTTGACACCTCTCAATCCATTGGCTCGCAATCGCTGAAAGCTCGGGGCGGGGCCATTGTCGCTGGTAAAAATGATGAGGGTATGATGTAGCCGATTCATTTCTTCCAACTCATTCACCAAGCGTCCAATTTGCTGATCCACCTCGGAGAGCACGGGAGGAAGGTTTTCCAGGTTAAACCAGTCAGATTTTTCACCCAACTCATCTGCATAGGGCACCCAAGGCGTATGCACATCATCGGGCCATAGGTTGATGAAGCAGGGCTCATTCGGGTGTTCTCGTAAAAAACGCAAAGTATGATCGACGAAATAGGCCGTACGGTTCCAGCGCTTCACGCTGTCCTCGGGCTTCCAAATCCAATTGCCGGAAGTCAAGACGGGATCAGGGTCAGGACTCTCCCAGGTAGATCGATATTCGTCAAAGCCATAGGCAGTGATGGCTGGGGCATCGTCCACATCACGCCCTCCCCCCATGTGCCACTTTCCAAAATGAGCGGTACGATAACCAGCCGCTTGCAGGACTTTAGCTATGGTAGGTGCCTCAGTAGACAGAAAGTCAGATTGGCCGCAGGCCCGGTTGAATTTCCGCGCACTCAAAAAGGTGTTGATGTTCCAGCGGACATGGTACATCCCGGTGGTCACACTCACCCGTGAGGGAGAGCAAACTGGCGCCGTGGTATAGTACTGGGTGAAGATTTTGCCGTTTTGGGCTAATTGGTCAATGTTAGGAGTAGGAAATACTTCTCCCCCAGTATAGGACAAATCACCTAATCCCATGTCATCCATGTAGATCAAGATGACAGTAGGCCGATCTGTTTGGGCCAGCAAGGAGGTAAAAGACCAGGCCAAAAGCAGCCACAGAAAAAGGAAATATCGTGCTTGAGTCAACATGGTGCGTTTATTCCGTTTCCTGTCTCAGGGCTTCTAGTTTCTCGGCTAGACCAGCGGCAATAGCAGGGTACTCCGCTATGAGATTTTGTGTCTCGGAGGGGTCTTCTCTGAGGTTGAACAGCTCTGGCAAGCTATCTTGAGTGGCTCTTCGAGCCCCACCATGGGAAAGGTATTTCCAGTCGCCCAGGCGTATTCCCCAATAATCTTTGTTTCGGCTGTAAAGAAATGGCCTATCTGCCAAGGGTACCGCGGTTTCTAGGTGGGATGAGATGTCCTGGCCATCCAGATCCTGGCTAGAGGAATTGACTCCTGCGTAATGGGCCAAGGTGGGCAAGAAGTCCAAAGTAGAAACGACCTCATTGCTGATCACTCCCTGCCCCCAAGTTCCAGGCCATCGCATGATACAGGGAACACGAACCCCTCCTTCATAGCGCGAAAACTTCCCATCGCGCAGCGGCAATGCGCTGCCAGCGTGGTCGCCATAGCCCAGCCATGGGCCATTGTCAGAGGTAAAAATCAAGATGGTTTCCTCGGCCAGGCCACGCTCCTCAAGCTGCTTCATCAGCTTACCCACGCAGTGATCAATCTCCTCGATGACATCGCCATAAAGTCCCCTTTTGCTTTTCCCATCAAATGATTTTGACGCAAACAAAGGCACATGAGGCATCGCGGGGGTCAGGTAAATAAAGAAGGGGTCTCCTGCTGCTTGAGCCTCATCAATGAAAGACATGGCCCGATCAACATATCGCTGAGTCAGGCTAGCTTGATCAGCAGGGTATTCTATGATCTCTTTACCTTCGAACAAAGGAACCAACTCCTTGATGCCCTTTTCTTTGAGGATTTTTCGCTGCTTAGCGTATTGCTTCACCAGAGCTTGATCGGCTTGGGCTTTTTCAAGGGTGTAGCCCTCTCGCCAGGTCACGTTCTCAGCGAAGTGGTGATCTGCCCCGATGTACATGTCGTTGCTGTAGGGGACGCCGAAATAGGTGTCAAATCCTTGGGCGCTTGGCAAGGTCTCAGGTTGATCTCCTAGGTGCCATTTGCCAAAACAAGCCGTGCGATAGCCCGCTTGACCCAAGACTTCTGCCACCGTCCTTTCTTTGGGAGCCATGCCTCGGGCATCTGGAAAAAACACACCTCCTACGCCATGATGGGCGGGATAGCGCCCCGTTAGCAGAGAGGCCCGTGAAGGGCTACATATGGAGGCGGTCACATAAAAATTGGTCAGGCGGATCCCTTCTGCCGCCAAGCGATCCAAATGGGGTGTCTCAATCAGCAGGGAGCCATAACAGCCCACATCTTGATAGCCTTGGTCATCTGTAAAGATGATGATAACGTTGGGCTTCGCTTTTCCAATTTTCTCAGGCGCTGGCTGGGAAACGGCGCTAAAAATCAAAATCGAAAGGGTCAGCAGGTACTTTATCATGGGAAAATCTATTTCCAAGTTTTCTCGTTAGCAGCTTTGATCCGGGCCCGATCCAGCTTGATGACCTTGCGGTCATAGGTATACAGGCCATTCATTTCATTCTCCACATCCGTCCACTGGGTATATACCGCTGCGCTCAAGTTCTCTTTTTGAAAGTCCAAAATCATCTCAATGAAGCGCTCATATTCGAGCGTAGCGGCTTCCTTTCCTTCATAATTATAATGTACCCAAGGCCCATCTTTATCCCATAGGTGTCCTTCAATATTGTAGCCAATGGCCCCATACTCCCCGTTGACCACCGCCCGGCGATCATTGGCAAAGGGAACGGAAGGGGGGCGATAGCTATGGTTGTCCTTGAGATGACCTACCTCAAAATCCACATCGGGCTTCCCAGCGTCAATGCCACTGTTGCCGGTCACCAAACGGCTAGGATCTAGCGCCATGACCATCTCAGTGAGTCGGTCCACGTCGTACAAGCCCCAATGCTCGTTGAAGACCACCCAATTGACGATACAGGGATGATTCCAATGGGTCTTGATCATGCGCTGCAGCTCGGATTCAAATTGAATCTCCTGCTCCTCGCTGCGTTTCACCTGTTTGGTAAAAGCACTTGGCATATCCTGCCACACGATCAGACCCAACTTATCGCACCAAAAGTACCAGCGCTGCGGTTCGATCTTGATGTGCTTGCGGACCATGTTGAACCCAAAAGCTTTGATTTGAGCTAGCTCCCATTGCAGAGCTTCGTCCGTGGGAGCAGTATACAGGCCATCTGGCCAATATCCTTGATCAAGGGGCCCCATCTGAAATAGAAATCGATTGTTGAATAAGATTTGCTGGGCTCCGTATTCATTGGGGGCAATGGATATTTTTCTCATGCCCACGTAGCTTTCTATTCGATCATACACCTGACCACTGCTATCCACCACTTCCAGGGTGAGCGGATATAAAAAAGGGTCTTGGGGAGTCCACCATCGAGGATGCGGCAGGTCCAAGACCAAGGGCTCCAGCCATTTTCCCTCTGCCGAAGCCACCATTTGGGTTGAATCTGAGAGAGTGGCACGCAGGAAACAACCCCCAGGCTTTTGATTTAGGTCCACCGAGACCCTGACTTGTCGGGCGTCGATGTCTGGTTCAGCATGAAAGTCAACGATGGCAAGCTTACCTACGGGCTCAAGCCACACGGTCTGCCATATACCAGAGGACGCCGAATAAACAAAGCGCTTGGGATCCCTGAAGCGATCATTGTTTTGCTTGCCGTAAGCAATGGGCTCATCATTTCCCGGATCCCAAACCTCCACGATGAGTTCTTGGGGAGTTTCTGGAGATAGAAATGGCGTAATGTCAAAACTAAAGGCGTCGTAACCTCCTCGGTGCTGGCCCACGAATTGACCATTGAGGTAAACGCTGGCCTCCCAATCTACCGCGCCAAAGTGCAGCAACAACCGATCACGCTGCCAACCTGAAGGAAGGTCGAAAGTTCGGCGATACCGGGCTCGACGGGAGTCAAGTTGAATGCGCTGGCCAGATAGAGCTGACTCCCAAGGGTAGGGAACCAAGATTTGATCTTGAAGACTCTCCCCAAAGTGAATGGGTTCTCCTAGCTCCACGGGTTCAAACTCCCATAGCCCATTGAGGTTGAGCCAGCGCTCGCGCTGCATCATAGGACGGGGATACTCCGGCAAGACTTGTTGGGGATTTACCTCACTGGCCCAGGGGGTTTGCAAGGGCACCTCAGCCATTTGCCAATGTTGGGCCTGACTTGAACAAAAACCGAGAAGAGCTAATGCTGCAAAGAAGATTTTCTTGATCATGAATCGTGGACACTAATAGGTTGGGAGAAGCTAGGACAAATGCAGCTTAGGCCCTGTCTCCATCGTTCCTGGCTTTGGTCCATCCGAAAAATTTGAACATATGAACAAGATTCTGATCCACTAAGCCAAAAGTCTCGGCTGGAAAAGTCATAGTTTTAAGAAAAAGCAATAACTTGGGGCTTCTTGGGCAAAAGACTCCACTACTAAACCTTTAACATTTTTTTTCATCAAAAATCAAGGATCTCGATCCTAAGACCACCCTATGAACGCATATCAAATTGCCCTAGTTCCAGGAGACGGCATAGGCCCAGAAATCGTACCTCTTGGATGGCAAGTATTGCAACGCGCTGCCGATCAATTTGGATTTGGCCTCAGTTCGGAGTCTTTTAGCTGGGGAGCAGGTTATTATCTACAACACGGTGAATTCATGCCCGCTGATGGCTTGGATCAGCTACGAAATTTCGATGCGGTTTACTTTGGATCGGTAGGTCTACCTAAGGTAGATGACACCATGCCCGCCAAAGATTATACCTTCAAAGTACGTACCCACTTCGAACAGTACGTCAACTACCGTCCCGTGCGTAGCTATCCAGGGGTTCCAGGTCCTCTGCGTTCAGAGGCGCCCATCGATTTTGTCATCGTGCGAGAGAACACAGAAGGGGAGTTTGTCCAGGTAGGCAGTCAATACCTACCTGATAGTCCTCAGGGAATGGGAGTAGATACCAGCATTTTCACCCGCAAGGGCATCGAGCGGGTCGCCCACTATGCCTTCAAACTGGCTCAAAAACGGCGCAAAAAGCTGCACCACATCACCAAGTCCAATACCCTGATCAACAGCCTTACTTACTGGGATCGGGTCATTCGAGAAGTAGCCGAGCAATACCCCGACGTAGAGCATCATCAGATGTACATCGACAATTGCTCCGCCACCTTCGTGCTTCGTCCTGAGATTTTTGACGTGGTCTTGACTACCAACCTCTTTGGAGACATCCTAAGTGACCTAGGGGGAGCCGTCATGGGCAGCCTGGGTTTAGGCGGAAGCGGAAACCTCAATCCTGAAAAGGATTATCCATCTATGTTTGAGCCCATTCACGGTTCAGCGCCTGACATTGCCGGTCAAAATATCGCCAATCCACTGGGACAGATCTGGAGCGGTGCCTTGATGTTGGAGCACTTAGGTGAGGCAGAAGCCGCAGCTGCCATTATGCGCGGCATTGATGCGACTACTCAAGCTGGTGTGCTCACCAGAGACTTAGGCGGCAACGCCAGCAGCCAAGACGTAGCCCAATCTGTCATGGATCACTTGGCCCAAGTGCCTGCCTAATCAGCGCACCATGGCCATCATAGACTTGACCCAAGCTTATCAGGAGCAGGTGCCTGGTTTTAGCACAGAAGTCGCCCGACGCCTTGACCGCGACGGGTGGAATGCAACGACCTTGAGCATCTATTCCCACGCGGGTACCCATATGGACGCGCCTAAACATTTTGGTTTGGATGAAAGGGGCATAGACTCCTTTCCTCCTAACCGCTTTTTTGGGCGAGCTTGGCTCATCGACGCGACCTCGGTAGGAGCTCGGGGAAAAATCGAACCAGAATTGGTCATCCCACAACTCTCAGATGCTTTTCGACGAGGGGATAGCTTGTTGATTCGCACCGATTGGTCCAAACGCATTGGCACTTTCGCCTACCGGGATGAACTCCCCCGAATTTCGGCGGAACTGGCCCGCTGGTGTGTGGCTCAGGAAATCAACATGCTGGGGGTGGAACCCCCATCGGTAGCCGATGTGAATCATCTACCGGAAGTGACCCACATCCATCAGTTGTTGCTGCCCTCAGTCATCATCATCGAAGGATTGGTCAACTTAGATCAGATCTCCACCCCTTCGGTCGAACTGATTGCACTGCCCCTCAAAATTGCAGGGGGAGATGGTGCACCCGCTCGGGTGATGGCCATAGAGCAAGTTTAGCCAGACAAAATGGCCAAGGAATTAATGAGACCAGTGGTAGTGAAATGCTAATCCAGTGGTCTAAAGCCCCCAAAAATTTCAATATCACTCCATGCCCATGCCTGAATTGAGCGCTACTCCCATCCTCAACTCACCTCCCGACTTGGCCCTACGGAAAGCCATCCGCGCCAAGCGGGAGGAATTGGGCTATATATTGGCCATCATAGATGACGACCCTACGGGAAACCAGACGGTCTATGACCTTCCCTTGCTGGCAAACTGGTCGGTGGAAAGCCTGCAAAAAGTTCTCAGTCAGGATCCGCCCGGTTTCTTTGTATTGGCTAATACCCGAAGTCTCGCGGAAAGGGAGGCTATTCAGCGGGTAAAAGAAATTGCCCATAACCTGCAGCAAGCCAATCAACAAGCGAGAAAAAAGCTGCTATTGATTAGCCGCAGCGACTCCACCTTGCGTGGGCATTTCCCAGCAGAAGTGGAAGCGCTACATGAGCTCATCGATCAAGAAGAGGTTCGCTATCTATTAGCTCCAGCCATGTATGAAGGCAAGCGACTGACCTGGCAGGGCACCCAATATTTACAGAAAGGCCAAGAGCTAATCCCCGTTTCAGAGACTCCTTATGCCCAAGACCCAAGTTTTGGCTACCGACATGCTTACTTGCCTGATTGGGTAGCAGAGAAGTCCAATGGAGGTTGGCCCGCAGAAAAGGTAAAGCTCCTTCCAGCTAGCCAAAGCAGCAAAAAAGGGGACCTACTAGATAGCTTGGAGGCGCTGAGGCCCGGTGAGACGGGTGTAGTCAACGCTGCGCATTATGCCGATTTAGACGCCTCGGCCTTCGCCATTTGGCAATGGCTGGCTCATAGAGGTACGTCGTCGGTGGTGATTAGAAGTTCCAGTTCTATTCTCCCCTCTCTGCTCGGGCAAGTTCCCCAAGATTTATTGAGCGCCCATGACTTGAAGGGGAGTAATGCTGCCGGAGGACTGGTAGTCGTTGGTTCCTTTGTTCCGACCAGTACCCGCCAATTGGCAGTTCTGCGAGCGGGCCTGCCAGAGCACATGGCCATCGAGTTAGATCCGGAGCGCTTGCTTGAATTATCCTCCGAAGCCTATTCCCAGGAACTCAGTAGCCAAGTAAATACTTCCTTGGCTGAGGGTCACTTGACGGTACTGTATACCTCTCGCCGCTTGGTCAAAACAGAAGACAAGGAGGGACACCTCTCTCTAGGGCAGCAAATCTCGGCTACCTTGGTCGAGGTTATTCAATCTTTGGCTCAGGCTCCCTCCTTTCTGGTGGCTAAAGGAGGTATCACCAGTCACGTATTGGCCACCGAAGGGCTAGGTATGCAGACGGGGCAAGTGCGAGGACAAGTTTTGCCAGGGGTTCCTCTCTGGGAAATGGGGCCAGAAGCCAGGTTCCCAGGTATGTCTTACGTCGTATTTCCTGGCAATGTCGGTGAGGAGGATTCCTTGTTGCGCCTCTGTCAGAATTTGGAGAGGAGGGAAGCTGGAGGCGAGAAGCGAGACTTGGATACCTGATTTCCTTATTGGCCTGGCCAAATTAAGCTTTTGCCATACCCTTTCAACTAAAATTAATCTCTCAATATCTCATGAATAGACGCTACTTCTTCTTCGCAGGAACTTTTTTTCTGACCCTACTTCTTTACATCGATCGGGTCGCCATCTCTTCATCAAAAGAGATGATTGGGGGTGATCTCACGCTCAGCGACACACAAATAGGTTGGGTATTGGCGGCCTTCTCATTGGGCTACGCCCTGTTTCAGGTTCCGGTAGGCGCCATTGGTGACCGGCTCGGTCCCCGCAAAGTATTGACCAGCATCATTGCCATCTGGTCGGCCTTCACCCTGCTCACGGGTGCGGCTTGGAACTACTTGAGCATGCTGCTATTTCGCTTTGCCTTTGGGGCAGGTGAGGCCGGAGCCTTTCCCAACATCTCCCGAGCCGCCTTCAACTGGGTGCCCCTGCCCGAGCGCGGCATTTTCCAGGGGATCAATTTTTCAGGCTCTCGCCTAGGCGCTGCCTTTGCCCTACCCATGGTGGCCTATTGCCTAGAGATTTGGGGCTGGCGGCCAGTATTCTATGCCTTAGGGGTCATCGGTGTAGGAATTGCTGTTTTCTTTTGGTTGGCCTTTCGTGACCGTCCAGAGGAACACGCTGGCCTTCGTCAAGAAGAGAAAGATTACATCGCTCAGCATCGGGAGAAGCGCAAGTCTGGCGCGATACTTCCTTTGAATTGGCCCCAGGTATTTGGCAGTCGCAACGTCTGGCTGGCTATGGCCCAGTATATCGGGAGCAACTTCATTTTCTTTTTTACCCTCACTTGGCTCTTTCCCTACCTGAAACAACGCTACGAATTGGACCTGCTCACCACGGGACTGTATGCCATGCTACCCCTGATGGCGGGGGCTGCTGGGAATTGGGTGTCAGGTTGGTGGGTGGATTTCTTGTATCGAAAAGGACAGAAGGTAGCCTCGCGGCGCTGGCCAGCGATGGTAGGTTTTGTCTTGGTGGTCATCGGGGTGGGAGCCAGCCTTGGCCAAAGCGAAGTTGGACCTGCCGTCGCCTTCCTTTGCCTCGCCATATTTGGGGCAGACATGACCTTGAGTCCTTCTTGGTCATTTTGCATTGACATTGGCCGCGAACACGCCGGACGGGTGTCGGGCTTGATGAACATGGCAGGCAACTTGGGTTCTTTTGTTACGGCCTTGGCGTTCCCTTACCTACAGGCCTGGACTGGCTCTACAGACTTATTTTTCTATCTCGCCATGGGATTGGCTTTGCTCAGCATTTTGGCTTGGTCGGGCATGAATCCAACCCAGCCCCTAGTGAGCGATTCAAGTGAAACCTTAACTCAGTCGAACCCATGAAGCAATTGAGCGGTGCGGTAATTGGCAGTGGCTATTTCAGCCAATTTCACTACGATGCATGGGCAAGGATTCCCGAGATTCGATTGCTTGGCCTGAGTACCTTAGATGAAGCAAAAGGGGCCGAACTCTCGCGGCAATACAACATCCCTTGCTTTGAAGACTACCGCGAGATGCTGGAAAAGCTCCGGCCTGACTTTGTGGACATCATCACTCCGCCAGCTACCCACGCCGAGATGGCACGCTTCGCGGCTTCACTGGGCATCCAGGTAATCTGCCAAAAGCCCGTGACCCCATTGGTAGCTGATTCCCTAGCTTTGATTGAGGAGATCTCCGATCAAGTTCGCTTTATCATCCACGAGAATTTCCGTTTTCAGCCTTGGCATCGCAAGATCAAGAAGTTCATCGAGGAAGACTTGTTAGGAGAGCTGCAAAACCTGCACTTTCGCAGCCGCATGGGCGATGGTTGGGGGCCTGAGGCATACCTTGGTAGACAGCCCTACTTTCGAGATTACCCTCAGCTACTGATCTACGAGACCGGCATTCATTTCATCGACGTCTTTCGCTACCATGCAGGCAAGAATCCTGAACGGGTATTTGCCCACCTCAAGCAACTCAATCCGGTGATCCAGGGAGAAGACTGCGGGCTGATGCTGCTAGATTTTGGCGGGAATACCACCGCGGTATGGGACGCAGATCGCTACCATGAAGAGGACTACATTCGCTCCCGCTATACCTTTGGGTTTTACGTACTAGAGGGAGAAAAAGGGAGTTTGCGCCTTTACTCAGATGGCAGCTTGAGTTGGCAAGGATTGGGGGAGCCAGAAAAGGGCATTCCGCATCGTCCTTCACGGGAGGGCTTTGCGGGGGACTCGGTGTATGCCTTTCAGCGGCACGCCATAGAGTCGTTGATCAGTGGACAGTCTGCTGAGACCGAGGCCAAGTTTTATGGAGAAAATTTGAAGGTCCAAGAGGCGGTGTATCGCTCGGCGGAGGGAGCTGGGTGGGTGAAGCCTTGAAGGATTTTGCTCCTGGAGATCATAAAAATCAAGACAGAATTAACAGGGTTTTTCAGGATGGACAGGATAATTTTGAGCCTGAAAAAATCCTGCTCATCCTGAAATTCTGTCTAAAACCTTACCCACATCCAATACAGCGGCAGAATATCCCAAATAAATCAAACAGCAGGTGGACCTAAGAGTCATTTCCTTCTCGCCTCAAAATCATCTTCCGAATCAGCACCACCTGACCCAAATGATAATAGGCATGCTCGATCATGGCTTCCAAGTTGCGCTGATAGCTGCCATACTTTGCATTCACAAAATCTTGGGGCAGGAGGGCTTCGTCAAGCTGGCTTACGGTAGCTACGAAAGCGCTAGCTTGTGCGAAGAAGTCTGCTTTGAGCGCGACCCAGTCTGCTTCCTTTTCAATCGGTGGCAGGTCAAAGCTGTATGTATCCCGAATTTCTAGCGGCCCTCCTTGCAGAGCGGGGATGACTCCTTTCAAGTAATAGGTGAGATGGAAAGTGAGCAGGGCGATGCTGTTCAGCGACTCCACCGACTGGATGGCTTGGGTCCAAGTGAGGTCTTGGATTTGTTCTTTCCAGTTGGTGTTGGCGATCCATCGGCCGTCGAGTAGGACCTCTTGAAGGCGTTGGGCGAGGGATGGGAGTTGAGACATAGTCTAGGGAGTTTAATCAACAATTAAGATACCAGGATAAATCCATCGCATTACAGCAGTAAAAACTTAGCTAAGAAAACAGATAGCAGCCGACAGAGTCAAGTATTACAGCAAAAGATCCAGGTAGATCCAACACATTGATGCTCAAAGGAAATGGATGTTGTTCGTCTGAGGACAAACAACATCCATTTTTGGGATCACTTAGATTCCTGGATTACCGAGATCTTAAAAGTCTTCAGACTTTCAAGATAGCCTACTCTCTCCGATTGCCCGGCACCGACTTATCCGGATAAGGTGGAACCGGAGGTGTCAGACGGGGATCTTGTTCGATCAACTGCTCTAGGTGCTCAATCGCTGCTTCGAGTTGGGCGTCTTTGCCCTCAAAGGTTTGGTGAGGCAGGTTGTCCACTTCGATATCTGGTTCTACTCCGTGATTTTCCACTATCCATTCTCCTTCAGGGCTATAGACACCAAACATAGGAGCCCTAGCGATGCCATTGTCGCTGAGTCGGTTGGCGGAACTGAGCCAAATTTCTCCGCCCCAGGTACGCATCCCGATCAATTTGCCCATGCCCAATCGCTTAAACCCTTCGGCGAAGGCTTCTCCATCAGAGGCCGTACGGGCGTCCATCAAGACCACCATGTGGCCATTGAAAGCATAGGGCATGTTGCCATAAGGCTCACCCGAGCGACCTTTCCAGTAAAACCAAGTCGGCCGCAGCAATTTTTCCAAGATCAAGCTTTCGATGTTTCCTCCACGATTGCCCCGCACATCGATGATCAAGCCTTGGCGATCATGTACAGGATAAAATTCTCGGTACCAGCGAGCCAAATCATTGCTGCCCATGGCCTGGAGGTGGACGTAGCCAATTTTGCCCTCCCCTAAGCGGTCTACCTCCTGTCGGCGGCTGTATTCCCAATCGTGGTAACGAAGGCTGTATTCGTTCCGGGTGGGCTTAACCATGGCTTCCTGTTCTTGGCCCCCAGAAGTGCGATAACCCACCCTTACCCAAGCTCCGCCCTTGTTGCGCAGCAAGGCATTGAGGTGATTCACCGACCCAACATCAATCCCATCGATGTGGGTGATCAGGTCTCCTTCGCTGATGTTTACCCCTGGAGCTTGCAAGGGGCTGAGTTCCTCCGGAAAATCGGGATCAGCTTGGTAGATTTTCTCTACCAGATAGCCATCATCGGTTCCTCTAAGCCTGGCTCCTAAGGCTGCTGTGCCGATAGATTCCATGGCATCCCGGGTATCTCCCCCTCTTACACTGGTGTGCAGCGCCGATAGTTCTCCAACAAATCGCCCAATCAGGTCTGACAACTCCTCTCGTGTGGTTACTCGGTCTACCAAAGGCAAATATTTGGCGTGCATGGCATCCCAATCAACGCCGTGCATGTTGGGATCGTAAAAATAATCTCGCTCCATGCGCCAGGCATCTGTGAATAGCTGCTTCCAATCCTCAAGTGGATCTAGGGCGAATTTCCAACTGGAAAGGTTCAGCTTGGCCTTGCCCCAATCGCTGATGGACTGGGTCCCGGCTTCTACTACGTAATGATCTCGGCCTTTGCGAATGAGCAGGTGCTTTCCTTTGCCAGAGAGCTCAAAACTTCCCACTCCCTCCGCAATAGACTTAGCCTTAGGCTGGTCCCAGTCTATTTTGAGCGCCATCAGATGGGTCTTGCCTCCAAGGCCGGTTTCCCTCGATAAAAAGTAAATGGCCTTTTTGCCAACCTCCAAGCCGCGATAATTTCCAGGCTCAACAGGAACTGGGTAGATCCGTTGTTGAATTCCGTCAAAATCTACTTTCACCGATACGGTCTTTTCCTTGTCCTTTTCATCTTCCTCAGAATCTTTGTCCTCTGCTGGACTCAGCTCATGTTTGGGCTGGAAGGGGGAAGTAGTTTCAGCCTGTAAAGGAATGTGATACAGTTGGTATTTGTGGTCAAAATAGGCCTCAGGCTGCCTAGTTCCCCAGGGACTGCCTACCAAAGACTGAAAGTTGCGATCTGAGAGAAAGTAGATAAACTGACCATCGGGACTCCATCGAGGGGATTCATCATTCATGCGGTCGGTGGTGATGGGGGTAGACTCCTTGTTTTCCAGTCCGTGCAGGAAAATTTGGGAAAAGGAGTTGTGGGCAGTCTGAACAAAGGCCAGCCACTTGCTGTCAGGACTCCAACTCAAGCCCCCGACGCCTTCCTGATTAGTCGAGATCTTACGCTGGGCCTTGGTCTCTACATTGAGCAGCCAAGCATTTTCTTGAAGATCGGTGTAGGCAATCCATTTCCCATCGGGAGAAGGGACACCTTGATATCGGAGTACCTCCCCATCATTCGTTAGTTGCTGGGACGCAGTCATGCCATCAGCTGGAGTTTGATAGAATTCGAATTCACCACTTTGATCGGAGAGAACTACAATGTTTTTCCCGTCAGGCATGAAAGTCGCATCCCGAAAACGCACACCAGACTCCCTAGAAAGCTGTACCATGCGTCCTGATTTTACCGGAGCGACGAAAACCCTGCCTCTGGCCGTCAACACCACTTGTTTACCTTCTGGATGCAAGTGGGCAGAAGTCAGGTACTGAGCAGGATTGGTCTCCCACTTCTCCCGGCGCTGATCTAAGTCACTGACGATCCGAATGGGAACCAGCTTATACGCCCCGCTCTCCAAGTCCAAATGCCAGATATCGGCTCCACGCTGATAGACGATCTGCCCTTCGGACAGAGTCGCGTATCGCACATCAAAATCTTTGTGCTCCGTATGTTGCTGAAGGTCCTCGCCGGATTCGGTCATAGACCAGATGTTCATGATTCCATCGCGGTCGGTGATGAAGTAGACCCGGCCTTGCCACCACATAGGGTGATGGCTTTCTCCAGCGTAATCGTCGGAAAGCCGTACGGCCTCCTCAGCGCCTTCGCTGTACTTCCATATTTTTCGGGCGGTACCGCCGAGGTAGCGCTTGGTTACGTTGCGGTGATCGGCAGGGCGAACAAAAAACACCGTTTTGCCGTCTGCACTATAGCAACCTTCACTGGCTTGGTATAAGGGTACTCGGCTGCGCCGCTTGGTGGCCAAATCCAACTGAACTAGCTGGTAATCAGGCAAAGTAGAATAGTACCTTGTCGCATAGAGCAGTTTTCCATCTGGCGTCCAGCCGCTGAGGAGTGGTAATTCCGAGCCGAAGGTCCATCGCTCGGGGAGTCCCCCATCGATGGGCATGGTGTATAGGTCCATGCTGCCTTCGTAGGCGGCCCGAAACGCGATGGTTTTGCCGTCTGGAGAAATATGAGGGTGGGTCTCCTCATCCAAATGAGAGGTCAGCCGAGCAGCCATCCCACCTGCTAAGGGAACCTTCCAAAGGTCGCCTTCAGCAGTGAAAACAAGGTGGTCTCCATGAACCGTCGGATATCGATAATATCCTTCAAAACCTTGCCCTAATAGGGATTTGGGAAAGCCAGTTAGGGTCATTAGCCCTAATAGCAGTAAAAGTTTCTGGAATTGCATGGGTTGGGAATTTTGAGCGTGGAAAGATCAAGATATTTCAAATCTCTGAAAGGGGCAAAAGCTTTGGCCAAGGCGGATCTGCTATACGTGCTTTGCTGAACTGAAAACAGCTAGTGCTTCCCAATCACTTTGATATATCAAAGGCTTAT
>CAZFPQ010000064.1:0-18029 GCA_964521065.1 uncultured Bacteroidia bacterium
AGTCAGAGAAGCCATGACTAGAGCTAACAGAAGCAGCAGGGTATTTCGCATGTTGAGAGGGAGCTTGGATTGGGTCTAGGTCTAAGGAGCGCAGAGGGAAACGCTGACCATTATGATAAGACTTACCATTTTCAATTGCTCCATTGACGGCAAGAATTACCCAATAATGGCAGGGTCTAAACCATTTAAGAAGTACCTCCAAATCATGCCCAAAACTTAAGTTTCCAAATGCATCCGATAGTGAAGTTTCAGCATCAGCAGCCCCATAAAATGGACGCTGTGGTCACACCTAAGTACACCCTCCTCATCGGTATACACCATGAACTTTTCCTTGAGACTTTTGAGCTGTAGCACCTTGTAGCGATCCCTGCCTTGGGCGACGATCCGGTAAAAGCCATGCTCTCCAAACTTTTTTCCATCTGACACCAAGACAAAGCGATTCTGCTCGTTTAAGCTGGGCTTAAGGATCACGGTGGCATTTCCTTTGGGCAGGGGGAAAACCA
Source organism: uncultured Bacteroidia bacterium (assembly GCA_964521065.1). GTDB lineage: Bacteria > Bacteroidota > Bacteroidia > J057 > J057 > CAYVAP01. The sequence continues at coordinate 504 of CAZFPQ010000064.1, forward strand.
CTTTGATACAAGCTCCTTCCGTTATAGGCGGCTTGACGGTAGAATAAAACCCGGTGTAGATGACCCGGCCACTTTCTTTGAGGCTACGGAACCATCCGGTGTGGATGTTTTTGCCGGTTTCGTCTTGGAGGGAAATGACCTCGCTATTCATACCCCTGCTCATTTCTAGGCCCAGCACGGGGAAGTTCAATTGGTTCATGTATCGACTGACGGTCGAAACGATCAGCCACAAGAATAGCCGACCTGGAAAGCGGGTTTCAGACCATACATCCATTTGATAGCGGGCGGTGTTTTCATAGAAGTGACGGACTTGAGGATCGCAGTCCTTTACCGGGAAATTTGGACTGTCGAGTACCGAAAAATCCTCGACCAGAGCCCCATGCGGATCTTTTACTAGGTGAAGGTTCTCCTCCCTTGCCACCATATCATAGGGCTTGGCCCCAATGGTTCCTTTTGGTCCGATGGCTCCCTTCAGCCAAGCTGCCTGCTCTACGGCTATCGTTTTGCCCGCGAGGAGCACCACCCAGCGGATCAGGCTTACCCCTAGCATGCCCAGCCATGTTTGAATCTTTTTCATGATGGCCCTTAATTTAAAATGAGGGAGGGACGAAGTCTAGAGGTCTAGGCTATTTTGGACTTGGTACCTGTGCCGCTACAAGCTCTGCCCACCAAAAGCTTGAGGAGATTTCTCGCTAGAGTCAGCGGGAAGTGGTTAATCCCAACCTATGATCACCAAGTTAGATCCTCCAGCCAATTCGCCATTGCTTCCAGAAATCCTTCGCTGCGTATCCAAGGCAATCCATCGTCTTGGAATTCATAAAAACCTCCAGTTTTGCACTGGAATAAATTGTGGTTTCCGTCAGGGAAGGACTGGATGTGTAGATCGGTGTTCACGCCTAGGGTTCGCTGATACAGGGAGCGGGTGAGGGTCCAATCCACGTTCATGTCTTTTTCTCCAAATAAAGCCAGAACGGGGCAAGTTACCTGCAAGAGCAGAGAATCAAAGTGGGGGATGTATACCTGTAGCCCGGTTGCTTCCTCAAATTCTTCCCGCATGAATCCTCGTTGAAACGCGTAGTATCCCTCTTCATTGCCTTCTCCACCATTGAACCTACGCAGGAACTCGTTGCGGTTCAGATGTGGGGTAGCTGCCAAATAGGCCTCATAACTGCCTCCCGCGTGGCAGATGCGATTGCCCTCTGCCCATTCCCCTACGATGAGTTGGATGCTGTCTGGAGGCAGTCCATCAATCCGGAGATTTTGGGCCAAGAGGTATTTGAAGTTCTCCTTGCCATCTACGCCGCTCACGGAGATCCAGAACTTGATGCCTGGGTAACGACTGATGACAATCGGATTGATCCAACCCGCCCGACTAATTCCCCACAGTCCGATCTGATCTGCTCCCGGAATCTCCGCTTCTTGCAAGGCTCGTATGGCGTGAAGCACTTCCTCCGCACTGCTGCTGACGGGCTGGTTGTAATCGAAAGTACCCTCGCTTTGGCCACAGCCCATTTTGTCCCACATATAGGTGCCATAACCAGCTTGAACCAAAGTCGCCCGTACGTCATAGTGGAGCTCTTGCTGAACGGCATTGGTGCGGCCAGAGCCGTGTACAATCATGACGAGGCCCTTGGGCTCTCTACCTGTAGGGAGGTTGAGTACCCCGTGCAGGGAAACTCCTTGGTATTCGAAGCGGAAGAATTCTTTGGGGATTTGGGCCTGGGCCTGAACTAGGAGGAAGGTCAAAACCAGGAGAGATGAGATTCGGCTCATTAGGCTGGGGAAATAGGGTTGAAGGAAAAAGAGCCGCTATTAGCAGCTACTTTATTCCCAATCCCCAGGCTGCCGAATTGTTGATCTTGAGGCGAAGATCCGTTCAAATACCCAAGATTCACATGCTTAGATGGAGAGCTTTTCGGCTTCTAAAGTGAAATTATTTGAAGTTGACTTAGGCCAAAACCAAGATTCTCTTTCTCGCCGACATTTCAGGAAGTGTACATACCAACTAAGCAGACACAGCAAAACCCTTCAGCCAAAAATCTTCTTCAACTCAACCGAAAACCCCGGCAGCAATTCTGTAGCCAAGTCCTCTTGATCCGTAAGCGGTTGTTTGCCTATGAACACCCCAGCTTCATTGCGAATGTACTTGGTCAAGCTAGGATGAGCTGGGTTTACTAACCAATACTCTAGTACCCCAGACTCTTCATACAGGCTATACTTTTCTCGCATCTCTCGGCGGGTATTTCCTGGGGATAGGACCTCAATTACGATTTCTGGAGCCCCAACGCAACCTTTTTCATCTAACTTTGACGGATCACAGACAATCGAAATGTCAGGTTGTACCACGGTATAGGTTTGGGCTTCCGATTGAGAGTTTGAGCTAGGCAGCCTCACATCGAAGGGAGCGATAAATGCTTGGTAGGTTTGTCCAAGGAGAAAATGGCCAATATAAATATGGAGCTTACCTACAATTTTTTGGTGATTTAGGTTAGGAATAGGGGACATCAACGCGATTCTTCCCCGCAAAAGTTCAATGCGCTCCTTAAGTTGCCAGGTGAGATAATCGGCGTAGGTATAGGTGCGATTAAGATCCAGCTGTGAGAGGTCCGTGATCGGCATGGACACTTATTTTTGAGCTTAAGGTAATTAATTTGGTGCTATCAATGATGATGACAACCCTGTTGCCAACTCAAGCTTTTCTCAATCGCTCAAAGTTTATACATTACTCCCAAACCAAGCGCTGCACCTTCACCACCCATACGGATTCTACCTGCTTGCCAAACTGCTTTTCCTCTTGCCTTAGTGCAAAAGTGATGCGAAGCTGACGGGCTGGTCCTGAACGTAGGAGGACCCGGTAAAAATCTGCCCCTTCTCGTCTCCAACTGCCTTCCCATTGCTGGGTAGAGTCGTGGGGCAGGTCGGTCCAAAAGACTTTTCCCTTGGGGCTGACTAGCCATTTGGGTTTGTGTTTTCCTTTGGGGGAGATGACTTTGGCATCGGCTGCAAAATGTTTCAGGAGCAACTTCTCGGCGTGGGCACGCAGGGCACTGTCCACCGATGCATCATGTAGGTAAGGACCGATGCTGCCCAAGTCCTTGGTGATCTGCTCGGCACGTAAGGTAAATGCTTCCAGCTGGGCTTGGTCGGGTCTGGCGGTGGTAAGGGATTGTTCCAAACTCGGGCGCACGCGGGGAGCTGACTGACTCCAGAGCGAACTGGTCCAGGCCAAGAGCAAGCAAAAAAAGAGGATGCGCCAAGGCATAATCAAGGATCTTGGGTAAAGGTCAATCGAATGATTTTTCCCGCTTGGTATTGAGTTTCCAGCACTTCAATGGTGCCTAGGCTGGAAAGGGGCATGGTCAGTTGGTCGATGAACTCCTGCTTGTTGTACAACTCCATGCCGCGCCGCTCTAGGCCATGCACCTGGAAAATTTTGGCCTCCTCCGAAAATACTTCCGCCAACTGGGTCCTGCGGCGTTGCCAGTCTTGGGTTTGGTTTTGGGAGAAATAATGAATCATGCGGGCGTAGTCATCGTTGCGCAAGGCAATGGTTTCTGGATTGGGCTGGCCTTGGGAAAGCTTGCGGGTAAGGGTGTCGCTGCGGTAATAGGGCGCCTCGATCCACAAGCTCACCTGATCTACCTGATCCGTCAGAGAAACACAGCTGCCATTTTCTACTTTGAGCTGCTGGGGGCTTTCTCCGGGCAGCAAGCGAAATACCTTCAAGGCAGAATCCGAGATAGGTTGACCGGTAAGGCCATCGACAAAACAAAAAGAACGAGGCTCAGATGCAGGCCACATTTGCATGGCCAGCAGGCTCAAGGGGAGGAGCAGCAGCAGCCAAGCCAGTTTGGGCAAGGATGTCAAGCTCCAATTGGTTTTGGGCCTTTCATCAGCAGGGGCTTGGTGCTGGCCCTGAAAATCCCGCCAATCGGGATGACCTACATACTGGGAGAGCAGGTCTAACATGTCTATTCTGGGCAGACGACCCTGATTTTGCTTGAAATGGGTATAAAACCATTTTTCGCTTACCCTCCCTTGCACCTGCTCAGCCAATTCCTCCTGAAAAGCCACAATATCTTTGCCCGTCCACAAACCCGGATCTAGGGGCGTGGCAGGAAATCGAGATTGGAAGCGGCGAACCACCTCGGCCTTCAAAGCCTGGAATTGGCGGATCTCCTCGGTCTGCATGGATCAAAGGTACGATTTCCCAGGGCTTGCCAACAAGGGAAAAACGCGTTTTGCGGTTTTACAAGCTTTTTACAAAGGCTTTGCAGGATACTTTCTGCCCTGGAGCGGATGAGCCCCGCTAGGTTTGCCTCAGTCAGAGATCGCGAAAGAAACTGACGCTTATTCTTTATTCAACAGTTTACATCCAAATCTCCACCTAGATGAAAAATCTCCTTGTTATCAGTTTGATAATTCTGTCAATTAGCCCCCAGCTCTTGGCTCAGTCGGCAGGAAATCTGATCTACCAGCCCGGGCAAATTGCCACTGAGGTCATCCCACCCCCACTACCCGGGGCCAGTCACCTCCCCAGCATCAATCCTAATTTGTACGAGTTTGAAATCAATGGCTTGGCCAACGTAGTAGCTGATTCCTATCTGGCCACCTTCAACGTGATTCAGGTAGCCTCCAATGCGCTAGAAGCCGATGAGATCATCAGCGCCCGCATCGAGACCATGCTCAAGGCCCTAGAAGGAAGCAGCCTGACGTCTTCTGACTTGGTGGTGGATATGGTGTCCCAGGTACCGGTCTACGCCATTGAGGCAGAAAAAAAGTTGTTTAGCAAGACAACCTACCAAGAAGTACCTGCTGGCATTGAATTGCAGAAAAATCTGTTGGTACACTTTGGTCACTCCGATGAATTGGATGACATCATCAAAGCGGCGGCGGAAGGAGAGATTTACGACCTGGTCAAAGTTGATTATTTCATCAGCGATCGTGAATCCATCGTGAGAGACCTCAAAAAACGCTGTAAGGCTTATCTGGATGAGGAGGTGGCTTTTTACCGGGATTTGGGCATTCGTTTGGATACCGCTGATCGGGCCTTGAGCTTCGCTGAATCGGTGGTGTATCCCCTAGAACGCTATCGCAGTTTCCAAGCCTCAAGCCAGTCCAAACTCAAAGGCTCCAAAGCCTCTGCCGGAGTAGAGCAAGTTCGCCAGCCCAATACCATGTACTACCATGCCCTGCCAGACAGGCCGTATGAAGTAGTGGTGAATCCAGAGATCAGGGAGCCGGTAGTCCAATATGTGTATTCGCTAAGGGTACGTTTTACCTTTCCTCTTCCCAAGCCCATTCCGGCTCCTCAAGTGATCACTGAGGTCAAACGGGAACGGGAGTTCATTCTGCTGACTCCCGATGGTCAAACCCGGACTTTAGACTTGAAGAAAGAAGATTGAGGCTATGCTCTTTCGGAGCAAGCCAATCCCACAGGACAAATTCAGCACGCAGCTACGTCCATAGCTCATTGGCTAAATCTCTGGCCAGGATACCTGCTTGCCCCAGCTTATGGGCCGCTCTATCCCCCGCTTTGCCATGAAGATATACGCCTAGGGTAGCGGCCAATTCCGGTTCATAGCCTTGGGCCAACAATCCTCCGATGATGCCGGTGAGCACGTCACCTGCTCCTGCCGTAGCCATACCCGGGTTTCCGCTGGTGTTTACGTAACTACGCCCTTCTGGGGTAGCAATTACAGTCCCTGCTCCCTTGAGTACCACGATTACGTTGCGGTCTTGTGCCAAGCGTTCGGCACTTTCGAGCCGGCGTTGGTTCACCGTATCCAACTGCATGAGGCGCCTCATCTCCCCTGGATGAGGCGTCAAAATGGTTTTTTCAGGGATCATGGCCCAGAGCTCGGGTGCTTCTGCCAATATGTTGAGGGCATCTGCGTCAAGCACCAGGGGTACTTGGATCATGGGGAGTACCGAGGTCAGAAACTCGTGGGTATCAATCTCTTTGCTAAGGCCTGGGCCGATACAAACCGCTTGTTTACCCCCCAATGCTTGGTCAAATACTTCAATGGCGGCTACGCCTAGGGTAAACATATCTTCGTCTCCAGCGGCAATGCAAAGAGCCTCAGGAACCAAGTTCAGAATGATCTCTCGGCAAGACCCTGGAGCAATGACTGTAGCTAAACCCGTGCCGCCCCGTAGGGCTCCAAGGGTACTCAAGGCAATAGAGCCTGCCATATGCCTGCTCGCTCCTGCGAGTAACAGGTGACCAAGACGGCCTTTATGGGCATCTTCCGCTCGACTAGTACGATGCCTTAGATAAAATTCTTCGGTCAACAATTGTCGTTGAATACCCAATTGTTCCAGTACGTCTGGCCATAGTCCAATATCTAATGTGTGAACTTCTCCGCAATGAATGGAGGCAGGGGTAAGAAAGTGACAGATCTTAGGTAGTTGGAAACTTAGGGTATGTTGGGCGGGGATACAGAGGTTAATCGCCTCTCCCGTGTCGGCGCTGAGGCCACTCGGCAAATCAATGGCCACAGTAGGCAAGGAAAGCTTGCGAAAGGTCTTGATAATCTCGGCTACTGAACCTCTCAATTCAGACTGAATGCCCGTTCCCAGCAGGGCATCGATGAGCAGAGGAGCGGAGGAAAATGAGGGAATGATTCCTTGAGCTTCTTCTTCTTCCCAAAACAATAAGGGAACAGGCAACTCTGAGATGATTTGGTAATTTATGGCGGCATCACCCGTGTAGCGGTCTGGAAAGTGCGAGAGCAGTACTTGAACCTCTTTGCCTGCGAGATGAAGGTAACGGGCAATCACCAATCCATCGCCTCCATTGTTGCCTGGACCAGCCAAGACCAAATAGCTCCCTTGGTTAGGATAAAGCGCCAGAATTTTCTCAGCAGAAAGCCGACCTGCATTTTCCATCAATAAAATTCCAGGAAAACTTCGTTCTTCAATTTGGATTTGGTCGGCGCGTCTTATTTGCTGGGAATTGGCTAGTAACATACCCCAAGTTACGAGCAAGCCTCTTCATTAAACAAATAGGAAATTTTTCATGTAGAAGCCAGCAGCTGTTGCACTCGATTGAGGAGGGATTCCGTATTGATTCTCTGCATACAAGCATGATCGCCTCGGTAACACGGCTTTGCTTTTACCACAAAACAGGGTCGACAAGGAAGCTCTTCTGTTGATATTTCAAGGTCATGCTGCTGACTTGATGGACCCAGTGGTCGAAAGCCTGCCAAGGGGTGGGTCGGTCCCCAGATCGTCAGAGTAGGAGTGCCTACCAGGCGTGCCAAATGCCCGTTGGCCGAATCTGGGCCTACCATGAGATCTAGATGCTGGATCAAATACATTTCTTGAGCCAAAGGGAAATACGGAGCAATTTGAAGCCGAGGGTCTTCTTCTTTCCACTCAGAAAGAATCTTCTGTTCTCTAGGCCCGCCAAAAAGGAAAACCGATGCACCCTGATTGAGCAATTGGCTGGCTACTTGTTGCATTCTAGGCAAGGGGAGCATTTTTTCCGTTCTACTGGCAAAAGGTGCCAGCCCGATCCAAGGTCGTGGGTGAGTAAGGTCAAGTTCTGGGGAAGCGAATGGCGCAAAATTCAGTTTAGGGGGCATGTCAAGGGAAAGGTCTAGGGGAAACCCCATTCGGGCGAAAGTTTCTTGATACAGCAAAAAACTGTGCTTGGCCTCTACCCATTGCTTCTTGTTTCGTCTCGTTAGCAATTGCCTCGCTTTTCTGTCCTTTTGGATGCGTGTAAAGGGTATCCCCTGGATAAATAAGTAAGTTCTCAACAATTGACTGCGCAATACATCGTGGAGATCTACCACTCCGTCTAGGGCATAGCTCTGCTTGAGACGCCGACTCAACCGCCACAGTCCGACTGGAGTTCCATCTTTGCCCCTCAAATCTGCTTTTGGAAGGTGGACTCTCGGTAAAGGACGAAACAAATCGTGCAGGAAACTTTGGGTCAGCATCACCAGTTGTAATTGCGGATGCCTTTCAAGCAGGGCCTTTAACAAAGGCACTACCATTGCTACGTCACCGATGGCGGAGAATCGCGTCACCAATATGGTTTGGCTTCCCTTCATGGCCGACGAAATTGAAGCTTATCAGCCAACAAAGCAAGCTAAAGGAGATTTTGGGATGTTGAAAGGTGAGATACTGAGACCGAACTTTTGCTCATTACATCATTACCTCAAAGTCATCCAGCTTTTTCAGTAACCATCAACTGAACCCTAGAGATAAGTCAGCGCAATGAACCCAGTACCGAAGTATCACAATTTAAGCCACCATCTCCCCATCTCCCCATCTCTCAATATCTCAAAGTCCCAATGTCTCAAAATCTCAAAAACAGTCCATGTCTTCACGCGACTGCGAATCAGCATTGGGGAAGCATTGACCAGAGGGGAGCGCCATGGGTTCAAACCGCCTCAGTTCTGAGTCGTATAAGCCGTTTTCTAGAAAGTCGACCAAAGCTTCTATTTGATTGCTGCTCAGGTAAAGCGGGGAAAACTCTTCTGAGAGCTTCTCTGTTGCAACCCTGGGATTGGCAGAAACGGCTTGGTTCTTATAGTTGAGCACTTCTTCTAGGCTAAAGAAAGAAGCTCCATGCCCAAAAAAAGGAGAGTCCTTGAGGTTGTATAGTTGGGGAACTTTGAATTGATGGAGTTCCTCCATGTTTCCCGTAAATCCTCCACGGCCCAGGTGGGCATCGTCTCCAATCGCCACATTGAACACGTCAGGCCCAGAAAGATCAGGCATGCCCAAGGCGTAGAAACCTGGTCCACTCATAGCTGGCCCTTGGTGGCAATTGGCACAACCAGCTTCGCCAAAGAAAAGGAGGGCCCCATATTTTTGCCGATAGGTCATGGCGTCTCGCTCTCCTTTGAGCCAATCCTGGAAGGGTGCATATTGGGGCATAAGGGTACGCTCATAGGCTGCGATGGCCAGTCCCGCGGTTTCTAGGCTGTAACGATTGTGCTGAGGGAATTTAGGAAAGCTTCGATCAAAATAGTTCTTATAGCCAAGCTCAGCCATGAGAGCCGAGTCAACCTGCATTCTATGCACGGTTAATCCTGCAATGGCTTGGGTCTCCACTCCTTGGTAGCCTAAGTTGTTGACTGCTTTGGGGGTGCCTTCTGTCCATTGAGCCTCGGTTCCTGCGTTTGGACCCGTAGCACCAAATTGACCGTTCCAGAGCATCACCTCCTGGTAGGCCACATTAAGGGCACTAGGGCTGCGAATCGGTTGTACGTCCAGCTCTAAGTCCTCATAGCGAAGGTCCTTTTGCCTTCCTTCTCCGGCCATTCCAAAACCTAGTCCTCCCTCCCCAATACCCTGCCGGCGGTTCGCTTGGAAGCCCGCTTTGGCGTGGTGGCAGCTCGCACATGAATACGTAAGCATGCCCTCTTCACGAACAGCCACTTTTGCAAGCCCAGTTTCATGGTATAGCCAACGACCGAGCTGAACTTTTTCAGGCGTAAGTGGATTGCGAGGATCTTGAGGAATACGGGCTAAATCTCCTGCATCGGGAAATATATAGTCGGTATACTTCCAGTCTGGGGAAGCCCAGTGAATGGCGTTGCGCAGCTCTCGATCTATCTGATCTGTTTCGGGTAAAGTCCCGATGGGGCTTGTCTCCTGGCAGGACCAAGAAGTAATAGAGATGAGAAGAACTAATAAAGGAAAGGTAGAACGTGAAAGCATATCGTAAGAATCCTTGAGCTCGATAATGTGCTTATCATTCGTACAATCGCAGTGCCATTACCTGGTCGTCTGGCCGACAGGGGCTTGACTCTTCATGAAAACTTTATGGATGTTTGGCAGCTGGGAAGGAATGCTTTGCTTACGGGACCCACTTATGACATGGACTTACGTCGATCGCTCCTCAAATGATATGAACAAAAAAAGCGAGGTAGGTCATAGACCCACCTCACTCGCTTATCTCGTGTCGTGTTTATTTAGTCGTCATCTAGGCTGATGCTAATCAAAGATCGGAGATCGGCGTAATGGGCCTTGGACCGATCGTCAGAAATACTTTTTCCCGCTTTCTTAAGAATGCCATCTAACTCGTCAAGCTCCATACGAGCCAGGGCTGCTACTTCTGATTCTGAGCTCTTGACGAAGCTTGTGAGCTTAATCAGATAGGCCCGCTGCAAGTTGCGTCGATAGGGGTCAGAGGCTTTGCCGGTTAATGCTTCGGTAAAAATGCCAACTCTTAGGCCTTCCATCAGTTCATCCATGCTGTAGGCAGAGGAACCATTGAGCGCTTCATTTTCCATGATGCGACCTACTCGGTCACCTGCCAGAAGGCGGTTGAGAGTTCGGGTCTGGTAGCTCTTGATCCGGTCTAGCATTCCCTCAGGCTCAATACGGGAAAGGACATCCGTGTCGATTAACCAAGTAGGGGTCTGGAACAGCTCTCTAGTCAAGAAATCCATGGCTCGGCGCTGGTCAGCTGCTGATACATGCTCGTATACCACCCCTTCCTGGTCCGCCGTTTTGGGGGTTTCATATACCCCGCCTACATAGGCGGTGACGTGGCCCATGTAGCGATTCCATTGACCTAAGATCTGGCCATACAATTCCTCCAAATCCTCGTAATCCTGACCTGATTCGGTGGTCCATTCAATCAGATTGTCAAGGATCAGTTTTAGGTTGTTGATCCCATAGTTACTTGCCAAGACGGCGTCATCGCCCAAGGCTTCAGATTGAGAGCGTGGGTCCATAGGGATACGGGTCTGACGACCATAGAAATACAGGGGATCATCCGTATGTTCGGTGATCCAAGCGTGTAGCGTTGCCTTTTCCTCTTCGCTGCTCTTGGCCTCAGGGATGGGGCGGTATCCCCAGCGAATAGAATATTTGTCGTAGATCCCGATGCCAGGCATTAGGCTAACTCCCTCATCACCCGGCTGGGCCACGTAGTTGAAGCGGGCATAGTCCATGATAGATGGGGCGGTACCCATGGCTTGGGTAAAGCGAGGCGAACGCAGAGAGTCTACGGGATAGGCGTAACTAGAACCAAAGTTGTGGGGCAAGCCCAAGGTATGTCCTACTTCGTGAGCGGCAACGAAGCGGATACATTCTCCCATGACTTCATCGCTAAATTTAGGAGCCCTAGCTGCAGGATTTACGGCTGCGGTTTGAATGAAATACCAGTTCCGCAGTAGGTTCATTACGTTGTGATACCAAAGGATGTCACTTTCTAAGATTTCGCCGGTACGAGGATCATGCACGTGTGGCCCCTGGGCATTTTGGATCGGGGTAGTGATGTAGCGAACTACAGAATAACGCACATCTTCGGGACTCCATTCTGGATCTTCTTCAGGAGAAGGAGGATCCTTGGCTATGATGGCGTTTTTGAATCCAGCTTCTTCGAAGGCGGCCTGCCAGTCCTCTACTCCCTGCTTGATGTAAGGACGCCACTTATCTGGGGTGCCTGGATCCACGTAGTACACAATCGGTTTGACGGGTTCCACCAACTCCCCGCGAGCAAAGGCCTCAGGATCCTTGGGCTCCAAACGCCAACGCGTGATGTAGCGACGCTGGGCCGCTTTTTGTTCATCTAAACCATAGTCATATTGGGAAATGGAAAAGTATCCCACCCGCTCGTCGTACATCCGTGGCATCATGGGATCTTCTGGCAGCAGAATCATGGATTGATTCATCTCCAAAGATAGGGTTCCCGATGAGGAACGAGAGGGCAGCTCGTCTGCTTTGTACGTCACTACGTGGCGAACTTCTACGTTTTCGGGGTACGCGCGGATATGCTGGATAAAGGTTCGCTTACTGTCCAAACCTTTGACCTTGAAGCGCTTGCGTTGTCCTGGGTTCAAGGCTCCGAGTAGCGGGACATCGGTCGTGAATAAGCCGCTTACTTCTACGATGACTGAGCTGGAATCTCGTCCCAATGCTGCGATGTCAAAAGCCATGATGATGGGCTCGTAGTTGTTGTTGCGCAAAGACTTGTAGATGGGTAAATCTTCGCTAGCGACGTTTTGAAAGGAGACAGAACGCAGCAACAATTTATCTCGCAGTCGTTCCCAACGAATCACTTGCTGAGGGCGGGTCTTCATACCTGCTCCACCGAAAGTCAAGCCATCTACTGTACCACTATTGCGGGTGACGATCAAGATCTCTCGGCCCAATAGCTCCTCGGGAATTTCAAAATAAAACTTTTCCTCGATCCGATAGAAGTTGAACAAGCCAGAGTCGACCTCAGCTGCTTTTTTCATCAAGCTATCGAAGGCTTGAATCCCTTTTTTTGATTTACCGGTTCGACTCGGTTGAGCGAAAGCCTGACTGCAAAAAACAGCCATAGCAAGCCCTATGAGGAGAAAGTATAGAAGTTTTTTCATCTTTTAGGATAGTGAAAGTTTGGTCCTGGTAAGGTGTATCATTAACCCGCAAGATAGGATTTGTCAAGGTCCGATGAGGGGTCGTTGGTAGAAGCAGGTTCCCCTTTCGAAGAAATTTAGCTGATAAAATCTGTTCATGGGAATGCGAAAAAAATAACGTGTCGGTTTTGCTAAGAATTTTGTTCCAGATCAAGGAAGGAAAATTGACCTTAGCGAGTCATAGATTCCGACCTGTCCGAGCTAAGGTGTAAAGCAGTGGGATGAAGGGGCCCGCTGCTGAGCCAGTGATGACGAGATGGGGCACAAGGTCAAGCAAAAAGGCATAACTTATTTTTTGTGTGTTCCATGGGGTAGGGTAGAACTCGATATCCAGGTTGTTGGAGAAAAATGCTATCCACATGAAAACCTGGAGCTTACTCTTCCTCGGCATGTTGTTCACCCCTTTTGCGATGGGGCAGCTTTATCAAGATTATTTGGGCAATGGCCATTTTCAGGGAGTCGCCATGCGCAGTAGCGGGCAAGGCAGTGAAGCTGATCCCGCTATTACCATGAACGGCTTTCCGATCGGTGAGGAACTCAGTTTAGGAGATGCCTCGCGCTTCTTGGCTCAAGCCAGCTTTGGTGGGCGCTGGGAGGAGATCGAAGCCTTGCATATCCAGGGATACGAAGGGTGGTTGGGAGAGCAAATTGCCATGTCCCCGAGTTATCTGATGCCGAAAATGGGAGAGGTGGTCAGTTGGTACCAGGCAGAGTATGAGCGTGAGTTGGCAGAGCTTTCTGCGAAAGAACGAAGGATGATTTTGGAAGAGGATGGCGAGGAAGTCCCTGTTTTGGCAGACATGTTCCTGGCTGCTTGGCTTGGCCAAGCAGTTTATGCCCCTGATCAACTGCGACAGCGAGTGGCTTTTGCCCTCAGCCAAATTCTGGTTATTTCGGATAATACAGAAGAATTGCAGGAGTCGGGTTATGGAATGGCCAGCTACTATGATCTCTTGCTCAAACATGCTTTTGGCAACTACCGAGACCTGCTGTATGATGTGACCTTACACCCTGCTATGGGCTTCTTTCTCAGTCACCTCAACAACCCCAAGTCCGATCCGACCAACAACATTCGACCCGATGAAAACTACGCCCGGGAGGTGATGCAACTCTTTTCGATTGGACTATTTGAACTTAACCTAGACGGGAGTCTCCGGCTAGATCCCGATGGGAATCCCATTCCCACCTATGACAATGAAGACATCAAAGAGTTCGCCAAAATTTTCACCGGATTGGGCGTAACGATTTCACCAGAAGATTGGGATGAAGAAGTTGAAGAGGGTGAGAGTACCTTTGGTTTCCTTTATGAGGATGGCGATGCTACCCTGCCTATGACGATGTGGGAAGAACAGCACGAACCTGGTCCCAAGTACCTGCTGAACGGACAAATTGTCCCAGCAGGGCAAGCAGGACTCCAAGACATCCATGACGCGATCGACAACCTCTTCCAGCATCCCAACGTGGGGCCATTTCTGGCCAGACGCTTGATCCAGCGTTTGGTTAGCTCCAACCCCAGTCCAGATTACATCGCACGCATAGCTTCGGTGTTCAACAACAATGGGCAAGGAGTAAGGGGAGATATGGGAGCTGTGATTAAGGCCATTCTGATGGACGAGGAAGCCCGTGCGTGCAGCGATCGGGTTGCCAATCCCAATCGGGCCATGCTGCGAGAACCCCTTTTCCGCTGGTTACATTTTATTCGCTTTATGGAGCTGAATCCTCTGGATCAGCGGGGCTTTTTTGAAAATGAATGGGAAAGACTTGATTACTCTACTGGACAAGTTCCGCTCAGTGCGCCTTCGGTCTTCAACTTTTACCTGCCAGATTATCAACCCAATGGCCTGATCTCTACTTTAGACCTCTATGGCCCGGTGTTTCAGATCCACAATTCTTCCACAGCCATTTCCTACGTGAATGAGGTGGATGCATGGACCTTTGATCAGGCCGCTATTGGTTGGTATGACCTAGGTTATATTTTTCCAGGAGTGGGTGAAGAGGAAGAAATCGAGGAGGATGAAGGCGAAGAAGAGGATGAAGAGGACTTTGAAGAAGGCAATGAGTGGCGTCGAACGGCCAGCTATAATTATCGGCCTTGGCTAGATATGGCCAGAGATCCCGAGCAGTTGATGAATCGCCTGGATCTATTGATCTGTCACGGGCAGCTCTCCCCCGAGAGCTATCAAATCATCCTCGATGCCATCATGGCTATCCCAGATCTGCGAGACCGTTTCAATATGGCTGTTTACCTGATGATGATCAGCCCAGATTATGCAATCTTGAACTAGTCCATTCTCCCCATTAGCTCATTTATCCAGCTTTTTCAATCAACCAAATCCATGAGTCTATCCCGTAGAAAATTCCTCGGCACGGCCAGTTGTGCAGCCATCGGATCGGTTTCTTTGTTCTCTGGACTGTTCAACTTGAGGGCAGCCAGTCTCCTGGCCTCTGATGCCCACCACATGAGCGCTCCACAGAGCGATTACAAGGCCTTGGTGTGCATCCTACTGGCGGGTGGCAACGATTCCTTTAATATGTTGGTCCCGACCCAGCCTGGGCCATATCAAGCGTATAGGCGTACCCGCTCCAATCAAGCCTTGGACGCTTCAACTTTGCTCAGTTTGCAAAGTAACGGAGTGGGTATCCCTTATGGCCTGCATCCAAGCATGCCAGAAGTTGCCCAGCTTTTTAATCAAAACAATGTAGCCTTTATCAACAATGTGGGTACCCTGGTTGAGCCCCTTAGCCGCCGCGAGGAATTTGAAAATAGCCTGAGAAAGGTACCTTTGGGGCTGTTTTCACACGCCGACCAAATCATGCAATGGCAGACTTCGGTGCCGCAAAGTCGATCAGCCAAAGGCTGGGGAGGGCGCATGGCCGACCTGCTACAAGCCGCCAACGACTCCCAAGATATCTCCATGAATATCTCTCTGGCTGGTAACAACACGTTTCAGGCCGGCAATGACGTGGTAGAGTACACCATTTCCCCCTTAGGGAATGGAAGCTTAGGCATCCGGGGGTATCAAGATGCAAGTCCACTGAATCAGATTCGGACAGCAGCGGTCAACAATCTTTTGGAGAGGCAGTATCAAGATGTTTTTGAACAAACCTATGCCGACATTACCCGCCAAGCCGAAGTGAACCACGAAAACTTTAGCTCTGCCGTGGGCAATGTGAACCTACAAACGGCTTTTTCTCCAGGATACCTGTCCCAAAGCATGAAAATGATTGCCCGTACCATTGGGGCTCACCAAACCCTAGGGATGAATCGGCAGACTTTCTTTGTGACCTATGGGGGATGGGACCACCATGATGAATTGCTCAACAATCAAGCGGCCATGCTGGGGGCCGTAAGCAAGGCCATGGGGGAGTTTGATGCAGCGATGCACGAGCTCGGTTTGCATCAACAAGTAACGACTTTCACCATCTCTGACTTTGCCCGTACCCTCACTTCAAATGGCAATGGTACCGATCATGGTTGGGGAGGAAATGCCATGGTCATGGGCGGAGCCGTCAAAGGAGGCCAGATGTATGGACAGTATCCAGACTTGGCGTTGGGACAGAACCTCGACGTAGGAGACGGGGTGCTGATTCCTACCACTGCCACCGATGAATACTTTGCGGAACTCGCCCTATGGCTAGGGGTTTCCCGGTCTGACTTGCCTCTGGTCTTACCCAATCTGACCAACTTTTTTGACCCTTCTCTGGGTACGCTCCCCTTAGGATTCATGCAGTAAGTCCTCCTTTCATTCATTTAACTCTGCTTATCGCGATGCATAAATTAATCTTTAGCCTTTGCCTTGTGGGATGTTTGGCTGTTGGTCAGGCTTACGCCCAGTGCCGAAGCGTCGAGGCCTGGGAGGAATCCTGGGCCTCCTGTCAAACCAGTCCCAGTCCCAACGCCGCGCGAGGCAACAGTCATTGGTTGGCTTATGATTTTGGCTATGCCTATCCTTTGAAAGACTTCTATATCTGGAATGCCAATCAGACGGCCCATCTCACTCGGGGAGTAAAACGCATGAGCCTGGATTACTCCGAAGATGGGGTGAATTGGCAGGAGTGGGGAGAATTTGATGTGCCACAAGGCCCTGGGAACTCATATTACTCGGGCGACAAAATTGCAGAATTGGAAGGCCTCGTAGCGCGGCATGTACTGCTTACTTTTACCGAATCTTGGGGCGATCCTGCTTGTGTCAGCTTGCACGAAGTGGTCTTCAACTTGGACTCCAATATCCCCCTTGGCATCGATGAATCTCTCCGGATTTTTCCTAATCCTGTCCGCGATGAAGTAAAGCTTATGTTTGAATTAAATTCGGGGGGGAGGGTCGATTGTCGTTTGCTTAATTTAACAGGGCAAACCGTCATGTATCGAAAGGAGTGGTTAAGTAAAGGGCCCCACACGCTGGAGGTTAACACTGCTTCTCTTAATGATGGGCTCTACTTGGTCCAAATCCTGGAAGAAGGAGAGAGCTTGATCGGTGTCGGGAAACTGGTCGTGTTACATTGATTTCAGCGGAGTGAATGCCAATGAATTGGACTCATGATGCTACTTGGGATCCAATTAATGTCAGCGAATGTTGGCCTCAAATTCTTATCAACCCTATGTCAGCAACCAAGGATATTTGTCAGGAGGTAAATTTTGATGAGCTCTTTGCTTTGCATGCAGAGGCCCTTCACAGCTTCTGTTACTACAAATGCAAGAGCCAGGCAGAGGCTGAGGATTATGTGCAAGAAGCTTTTGTCAGGCTCTGGAACAATTGTACGAAAGTGCCTTTTCAAAAGGCAAAGAGCTTTTTATTCAAGGTAGCCCAGAATCTATTCTTACATCGGGTGGAAAGAAAAAAGGTTGAAGAAAAATTCCTGCGCCGGCAAGGGGAAAAGGTCAATTTAGAACATCCTCAATTTTTAGCCGAGCACCAAGATCTGATGGAGCGTTTAGACCGGGCCATTGCTGACCTATCTGAAAAGCAACGGGTAGTCTTTTTGCTCCATCGCATAGATGGACTCTCCTACAAAGAGATAGCCGAGTCTCTGGGCATCAGCGTGAAATCGGTAGAAAAGCGTATGCACCGGGCTTTATTGAATCTCCGTACCTGCTTACCCCAACTCTGAGATGAATTATCCTGACGATACATTTTTGGCCCGCTGGCTGGCA
>CAZFPQ010000064.1:18039-28433 GCA_964521065.1 uncultured Bacteroidia bacterium
GCGATGGTTAAATGGGGAGCTTAGACCAGACGAAAGGGAAGCCTTTGAAGCCAGCCCTGACTTTCCCGCCATGCGCTGGCTGATTGAGGCGACTGCCCAATACCAAAAGCCCACTTTGCCCTCCGAAACCTTGAGTCGGATCAAGGAACGATGGGGCAAACCTGATCAATCGAATCACCCAAGGTACAAACTCCGCGGCATGAGGTGGCAAACTTGGTTG
The DNA here is from genome assembly GCA_964521065.1 of uncultured Bacteroidia bacterium. GTDB lineage: Bacteria > Bacteroidota > Bacteroidia > J057 > J057 > CAYVAP01. The sequence continues at coordinate 18,260 of CAZFPQ010000064.1, forward strand.
GCCGCGGCATCTATCGCCTTGCTGCTGTTGGGGGTTTGGTGGTGGACTCAATCTGGAACTCAGGTCATCGGTCCTCAAACGCTGGCTACGGGGATAGGAGAGCGAGATAGCCTGGTCCTTGTCGACGGAAGTCGACTTGTTTTAGGAGGGGATTCAGATCTTTCTTTCCAGGAGGGAGAAGATGGAAACCGACTGCTCAGCTTATCGGGAGAAGCGTGGCTACGGATTAGCCCAGGTCCTCCTTTTTCAGTTCAGACAGAGCAAGGCCGAATAGACGTAATGGGAACGGCCTTTTCAGTCCACAGCAGGCCGGGGGTCTTTCGAGTGATTTGTTATGAGGGAAAAGTAAGGGTTGGAATTGAAGGCAATGAAGAAAGTTTTGCTTTAGAACCGGGCGAAGGGGTTTACCTGGATGGAGACGGTGGTGTCCTATTCGAAGATGGGACGCCCTCTCCCTCTTGGCTACGTGGTAGCCACAACTTTACCCATACTGACCTTAGGGAAGTCATGGCGGCCATCCAAGCAGAATACGGACTCCAAGTGAAACTTGATAACCTGGAACCTGATTTTCCCATTACATCCTTGGGAATACCTCATGGGGCCATCGATGCCGCCATGGTGAACTTAGAACTTTATTTTGAAGTAGAAAAAATAGGCCAAGTATTGATCCTAAGCCCCAAGTCGCCTTAGAAAACATGAGGAGCCCCAAGCTTGCTTTTGCATGGTTAGATGTCTTGTCCAGGCTTTTTTGGATAGGAGCCTGCATGGGGCTTTGTATACCCATGACCCAAGCCCAGGAGGGGAATCAAAGCATACGCATCAGCGGGAACTATCAAGGGCAATCTCTTGAATCCATATTGCTAGAATGGCAAAATCAACATCAAATTCATTTTACCTTCCGTTCTGAAGATGTTCGTCTTTTCCAGGTAGACCACCGGTTCAATGAGACAGACCTGCCTTCAGCTCTATCCGAATTGTTGGCCGGTAAGGGTTTGGCTTATAAAGAGGTTATGCAAGGTCAAATTTTAATCAATCCATTACCAGGACTTAGAGGTATGGTCAAGGATGAAGAAAGCCATAGAGGCTTGGCCTATAGCAATGTGCGCATCCGGGATAGTCAGCTAGGGACAGTAGCCCTAGAACAGGGCTTTTTTTTCCTCCCTGGAGAAGAATTAGACGACCAAGCGACCGTACTGATTACCCAGCTTGGCTATGAACCCTTAAGCATCAAAGTGGCGGACCTGAGGACTAGATCTCCGCGAGATCTATGGATGAAAGCCAAGAAAATTGGAGTTGCTCCAGTGGTAATTTCAGACTATCTGACTCAAGGAGTAGGCTACGCCCGGGAGGCGATTGACTTGACTCCTAAAGAGGTGCCAACTTTACCGGGATTGGTGGAACCCGATATATTTGGTTTGGTAGGGCTATTGCCAGGGGTGAGTAACCCTTATGAAACCACGGTGGGATTGCATGTAAGAGGTGGAACCCCCGATCAGACGCTGGTTCGCTACAATGGCATACCCATGTACCAGACAGGGCACTTCTTCGACATGATCTCTGGGGTGAATCCCTATGCCGTCGAGAGTGCGCAACTGTACCGAGGAGCTTATCCCAGTAGCCAGCCAGGGCGTGCGTCTGGGGTTTTGGAAATCAGCCAGGGGGACGAGATCCCCCTTCAACCCGAGTGGGGGACTAGCCTTAATCTCACTTCCATCGCCGGAAACGCAAGCCTGCCGTTAAAAGATGGAAAAGGAGCCGTATTCCTTTCTGCGCGCAGAGCATTGACGGACATTCTTCCTAGCCTACCTTACCGGCGCCTTTATGACCGGGTTTTTCAAAACACCCGAATTGAATGGCAGCGAGACCAGGAGGAGGAAGACCCCGCTAATGTCCTACTGACGGACGACCTTTATCGATTTTCAGATTTTAGTTTAAAGTTTTTGTTGCGTCCCCATCCTCAGCATACTTGGACCATCAGTGCCATGCGGAACGCAGGCCTATTTCGCATCGGGGTGGAAGAAATAAATACATCCCTTGGCTTACATGATGAGTTTCGATCCACCAGTACAGGTTTGGGAGTGGACTGGAAATTCATCCACTCTGACAATTATCAGCTAAGGACCTCACTTATTTATGCTGATGCCCGGACCCTGTACACCTATCAATTTCAAGTCCTGGATACCGAATTCAACTTGGAGTCTCTTTCCACCGAAAACGAGGTGAGGGATTGGACCCTTGAACACGAGCATCGTTGGAGTTTTCACCCCAAGCATCAGCTGAGTTGGGGGCTGCATGTATCCCATCGCAAAGTTCCCTATGAACTAGACGCAAGATACTTCGGAGAACAAGCGATAGATGAGAGTTCTCCCACTGCCTTGACTCCTAGTCTGTTTGTCGAGCATCTATGGCGTCCCCACCCTAAGTGGGAGTTCCAATCTGGATTGCGTTACAGTCGGCATAGCCTTTGGGGCAATGGGTTTATTGATCCAAGGCTAACGATTCTTCGGCAAATGGGAGAACAGATTAGCCTAAGAGCTAGTATGGGCGTCTTTCGGCAATATTTGGTCCAGCTGCTTAATTTCGGATTTGATGAACTAAACGTTGGGACCCCGATTTGGGCCTTGGTGGATGAAGAGGACAATGTTCCAGTCCTTCAAAGTTCTGAACTGTCGGTGGGGATGACTTTTGAAAGAGAAGGCTGGATAGTTGATGTAGAAAGCTATCTCAAAAATATGTGGGGATTAAGTACCCTCTCCACCTCCTTTCAAGACAATTTGGACCTAGAGTGGGATGACGGCGAGGCCCGGGTACGTGGCCTAGACTTATTGATCAAGAGACAGTGGCCCTCACATCGTGTTTGGGTGGCTTATACCCTGAGTCAAGTCCAGTACGGAGAATTAGAGAGCCTGAGCCCTGAACCTTTTCCAGCCCCCCACGATCAACGCCACAACTTGAAAGCGGTATATCTCTTTCAGCAGACTGCTTGGGAAATGGCCTTGGGATGGAACTACCATTCTGGGCGTCCCTTTACTCCGGCCCTCGGTACCCTTCCGACCTTTGAGGCAGATTGGGATGAAGACCTCCTCATTGTGGGTCCTCGTAAAGGAGAGATCAATAGTATGCGTTTACCATCCTACCATAGGCTGGATCTAAGCGTAGCCTATAACTTACCCTTTCAGCGGTGGGAGAGAGGTTCTGGACTTATTAGACTCTCCTTGCTTAACGTACTTGATCGAGAGAACTTGCTGTCTATCAATCATTACAATGCCTATTTTGATCGCAGCGAATTGGAACCAGACAGCAACTTTGAGACCGTAGAAAAGTTGCTACTAGGCTTTACCCCTAATCTGCTCTTCAGGCTTGAATGGTAGCCGACCCTATTCTTTGGTGAATTTTCTTCTCAAAAAATCGTCAATTACCAAACCTGCCAGCACAATCAAGGCAATTTGAATGGCTTTGGCAATCGGTTCTTCCGTTATCCAAGCCGCGATGCCACTGGAAACCGCAATCACGATGGCGGCACGGAATAAGCGCTTCAAAAAAGTAACCTCTGGCTGAAAACGGATAACCTTTTTCATGGCTGCCTTTTCCCGCAAGGTGTCAGCTTTCCGTCGTTGACTGATTAAACGAAGGAAACGGCCAAAATTGAGGGTGTCATCTTCCCCAGCGAAAGTAGGAAGCGAACTAAAGTTGATGTTGCGAGCGATCTTTACCCGTTCATGGTCCTCGCAGGAGCTAAGAAACAGATTGGGAGAGGTTCCGTAGAGGCGCATTTTCTTATACACATATAGAAACAACTCCTCCTCCGTGATGTAGCCACGCTGGTCCATGTCCGCTCCACCCGTCATCAAGCCCTCAGCAATGCTCTCCGTAAATCCAGGATTTTTTCTCCCGTCCTTGGTTCGTATGGTACTCAGCGTATCTTGAGAAGTAAGTACGATGGCTCCAGTAGTTTGGGAAAATTCCTCAAGTCGAACTTGGGTCAGGTTCCGCTCTTCCTCGTCCATGGAGTGGCGAGAAAAGCAATCTATGATTAACATCTTTCTATCCGCGGCACACTGCTCAAGCTGATCGCGCAAATACAAGGAAGGCAAAGAGGTCGCCGCTAGGTTCTGAAGGTCAGTAGATTGATCAATAAAATAGAATTCTCCATTCTCTTCAATGATCTCATAGCCAGTCATATACATCAAGACAAACTCTACTGTCTCTCTGTTGGAATAGAAACGTTCGATTTCGTCCTTGACCTCAGCGATGTCTCGCCCTTGCTTGGTCGTAAGGCGACCAAAGCCGCCGATGCTGCTGTTATGTAGAGCTTCTTTAAGGGCATCAAACTCTTCTTGTGTGGCAACCAGTTGTCCCAATTCTGGATTCTCAATCAAGGGAGCTCGAAGCATCAACGCGGAATGAATCATTCGGGTGTGGATTTGCGGTGGATTGTAGTAGTAAATGGTCCTTTTTGGGTGTCTGAGATCAGAGATCCATATCCCAAAGTGGTCAGAATGGATAGTGTTTGCTAGATCTAGGTATATCCTATATGAAGTGAAATAATAGTTTCGGTCATACGTACTAACGTCCGTAAGGCAAAATTAGTCAAATTGCCTAAATGAATTTAGTCAAAAACCGTACGAAAAGCCGAGCTTTTGCTACAAATTCTAACCTCTTTGACTACCCAGACCTTTAGCTGGACTTTGGCCATTTGTAAATGTCATAAAATCGCTCCGGGCGACTCGAAGCTAGGACTGCAGAATTAATCAATTTCGAGGTTTTTGAGTGATGTTGGTTAATTCTGGGCCGGACTTTAGGCCTTGGACAGACTGAAGTGAGCTTGAGGTGGCGTTGGGCTGCATTTGGTAGACGGGGGCGGTTTGGTGGGTGGGCCTGAAATGCCGTTCCGACGAGCCGGGATGCTTACTTTTTTTGAAAAAAGTAAGGCCGGTTGAGCTTGCGAAATCCCGCTTGTCCAGGATGCCGCAAAGCGGTGCGGGACAGGCGACACTACTACTTACTGGTTAAGAGCAACATTTTGGCCAAAGCCTAGATAAGAGGAGGCGAAATGATATGCAGCTAAACCCTGCTTGATAAGCCTAATGACTTACTTTAGCAGGAATAGCACGAAATGCGTATTTACTTGTTGATCAATGGGGTTTAACCTCGTCACGCTTAAATCGCCCAAGAGGCTAAGACGACGATGGTCAATAGACTCTTGCGGTCGCTTAGGCGCCTAGTTATCTACTTCCTCAATGATGATGCCCTCATTAGAGGTAGGTTCTTCTCCGTAAACATAGAGGTCAATGGACTCTCCCATCCTGATCGAGTCACTCAACCCTGGGCGAGGGTTTTGCTTGTATACCTTGCCGATCATTTCAGAGGGCCCGTTGTCGTTATACAGTACAATTCCTACGCCTAGACCTGTCTCGGTCAGCACGGCAAGGGCATCTTGGTAGTTATACCCTTCTAGGTCGGGAATCTGTACCCGACCCGCACTGCGACCCGAGCCAATGATGATGTCCACGGGTGCATTGGGGGGGAGTTTATCCCCGATCTTTATAGGCTTGCCTTTGTACAACGCTCCTAGGACCACGTTGGCGATGTCTGGCTTGGTAATGACTTGACCTAAGATCAGTCCTGCATTGGCCAGTCGACTGGCCGCTTCCCCTTCCGAGAGATCCTGTATGTCGGGCATCTCCTTTGGTGTCGGCTTGAGCTGCTGCACCGTCAACGCAATCAGCCGCTTGGGCTTGACTCGGGTATATGGGGTAGGGTACTGCTTCATGACCCAATATTCATCTCGGTCCATGTACACCTCAGGAGGTTCAATAGAGTCTGCAATGGTAGGTTCAAAACCCGCATCTTCGAGTTTGGCAAGGGCCTCTTCTGCGGTCAGGTTACTGACATCTGGCACCATCAAACCATCGCCATGACGGGTATACAAGGGTAGAATGAGGAAAAATACCGCCAGGTAGAGCAATACCCCTACTCCTGCCAGTCCCAAAAGGGTCAAGAAAAATTCCCGACTGATAAAGTATTTAAGCATGTCTATAGAGTCAAATCTATGGGGAATCGATTGCTAAGTAAACAAAAACACGGTCTTACCCAAGAGAAATGTGTAAGCCCGAGATTACATCCGCTCAGGCATCTCAATCCCCAGTAAGTCTAAACTGGCCTGCATGGCCTTGCCTGCTAGCTGGGAGAGCTCAAATCGAAATGCGCTGGTCTGGGGCTTCTCACTTTGAAGAATCTTTTCCCCTCCATAAAAACGGTTGAAATCCCTGGCTAGTTCATAGGCATAATTGGCCATTAAGCTGGGGTTATAGGTATTAGCTGCATCTTTGAGGACTTCTTGATAGCGGTATAGCCTGAGCACTAAGCTGCGCTCCTCTTTGGTCAGGTCTTCATTGAGCTGTCCGACTTGGCTCAAAGGTTCTACCTCATGAGCTTTGCGCCGAAGGGAAGCCGTACGGGTATAGCTGTATTGCACAAAGGTACCGGTTTGACCATGAATGTCGATGGATTCTTTGGGGTCAAACAGCATGCGCTTTTTCGGGTCTACCTTTGACAAGAAAAACTTGAGGGCTCCCAGTCCGATTTTTCGGTGCAGCTCTTGTAACTCTTCCTCGGCAAGTCCCTCGGTCTTGCCTAAGCTTTCGGTCTCATCTGCCGCTTTCTGGATCATTTCATCCATCAAGTCATCTGCCTCTACGGTGGTGCCTTCTCGGGACTTCATTTTGCCTGAGGGAAGGTCTACCATGCCATAGCTGAGATGGAAAAGCCCTTGAGCATAAGGCTTTTCCAACTTCTCCAAGATCTTGAATAAGACCTTGAAGTGATAATCCTGCTCATTGCCGACGACGTAGATAGACTTGTCCATGCTGAACTCGGCGGACTTGTCCGCCGCGATAGCCAAGTCTTGGGTGATGTACAGCGAGGTACCATTGGCGCGAAGCAGGACTTTTTGGTCAAGACCATCCTCGGTCAGGTCTACTTTGACGGCTCCGTCTTCATCTTGAAAGAAGATTCCTTTGGCCAAACCTTCTTCTACGGCTTCTTTGCCTCGTTGGTAGACCTGAGATTCGTAGAAAAATCGCTCAAAACTTACTCCCAAGCGCTCGAAGGTATCCTGGTAGGCCGCATAGACCCAGCTATTCATGCGCTTCCAAAGATCGACGGTCTCGGGGTCGCCAGCCTCCCACTTGATGGTCAGCTCATTGATGGCTTGGGTGGTACTGGCTTGCTGCTCGGCATCGTCCTTACTGAGGCCTTGGTCCAACAGGCTCTTTACTTCCTCATGATGCAACTGTGCATAATCCACGTAGTAATCTCCGACCAGTTTATCGCCTTTTACGCCTCGGCTGTCAGGTGTATCTAGGCTCCCGCTTTGGAGGTAAGCATACATGGACTTGGAGATATTGGTACCCCGGTCGTTAAAAAGACAGGTAGGGTGTACCTGGTATCCATTGGCTTCGAGAATCTGTGAAACTGAATAGCCTAGAACGATGTTGCGCAAGTGGCCCAGGTGCAGAGGCTTGTTGGTATTGGGGGAACAAAATTCCACCACGACCTTTTCTCCCTGTCCTAGGTTTGACCGAAAGAACTGCTCATTGCCTACCGAGTGCTTGAGCCAATTTAGCCAAAATTCATCGGCAAACTTCAGGTTAAGGAAGCCCTTGATGACATTGTAGGAGCTTAACGCCTCTAATCGCTCTACCAGGCCTTGACCCAAGGCCTCTGCAATTTGAGGGGGGCTGCCTACTTTGAGTCGGGCAAGGGGGAAGGTGACCAAGGTGAAATCTCCTTCGAATTCTTTTTTTGTCTCTTGAATGCTGAGGCTACTGGGCTCGACTGATTGCTGATATAGCTCTTGAATGAGTTCAGCGGCAGCCTTTTGCAGCGTTATGATAGGGTCGTTCATTGACGAATGTGATCTAGCAGAATTTACTAGGCGCAAAAATGAGAAAATTGAAGCAAAGTCCCATGCCTGCTGAAAGATTCGCTGATGGATTTCGATTGATCGTGTGAAGTGGCCTAGCTTCTTTGCATCCCAGACTATCTGGGCCGTATCTTCGTCTATATAAGACGTCGAGAGATTGAGAGCTTGGCATAAAGGGAGGAAAGCTTACCTATTCAATGCCTGTTTCCAGTTTCTTGGAAATCGACTGTTTTAATTTGTCATTCAATTCATTTCAATAATACAGGGACTATGTTCAATATCGGAGACATGATGGGGAAGTTTCAGGAAATGCAGAATCGCCTGAAGGAAGCCAGAGAAAAGCTAGACGAGGTTACGGTTGACGCAGAGGCAGGAGGCGGAATGGTTAGGGTATTGGCCAATGCCAACCGCAAGGTGCTCAAGATTGAAGTAGATCCCACCATCATCGACAAAGATGATCCAGAGATCATGGTCGACCTGATCACAGCTGCCGTTAACAAGGCGCTAGAGAAAGCAGAGGCCCGAGGCCGCGAAGAGCTCGAAGGAGCTACCAAGGGCATGTTGCCCAATATCCCAGGCCTAGACCTCAGCAAGTTTACGGGAGGCTAATCCAGCTTCCACCCTTTTCGGTAGTCTCGGCTGACAAACTGATTGGCTTCTTTGAGGTTGGTGACCTTCATTTTTTCACCATCCCATAATAGCTTTTGTCGACCGAAGAATTCCTTTCTTCCACCTTTGCCTTTTACCAGGGAAGTATAACTGCGAATGGCCAAGTTGCCCATCAGGACAGCTTCGGTGAGCGGACCTGCGTAATCGAAGCCAGAACTGAGTGCTTGATGCTCAGCACTTCCGTAGCCAGCCTTGATGGCCTCGGTCCAATAGCGATGATGGCCATGTTCGGGATCTTTGGCAAAACTCAGTCCCCCATCATAGTCTTTGGGTAAGGTGAGCTTTTCTCCTGAGTTTAGGTAAACTTTGGGGTTTCGGCCATACACTCCACAGGTCATGATCCCTTTTTCCCCAATCATGAGCACGCCATTGGTACTATCACTGTTCCCTAGCGGATCCTCGGCCGGAATCAGGTCTGGGTGGAAAGGACGAAGGCCTCCATCGCTCCAATTCATCTTGATGGGACGCGGATTGCGCTCCGTGGCAGGAAAGCTCAATTGGATTCGACTAGAGGGAGGGCAGCCTTCAGGGATGAACTCAGGGGTCCAGTCCCGGGTAAATACTTGCCCTACACTGCATTCTACCTCGGTGGGATAGCCCAAGCCAAGGACGCGAAAGGGAGGGTCTATGAGGTGGCATCCCATGTCTCCCAAGGCCCCTGTTCCAAAGTTCCACCATCCTCGCCATTTGAAGGGGTGGAAAAGGGGGTGATAGTCCATGAAGTCAGCGGGACCAATAAATAAGTCCCAGTCTTCAGCCGAAATCCGCTCAGGCAGAGTGGGTTTTTCTTGGGGAAAGGGGATTCCTTGGGGCCAAACGGGCCGATTGGTCCATACCTGGATGGTATGCACCGTTCCAATTAAGCCCTGATCAAACCATTCTTTCATCTGAACCTGGGCAGGTAGAGAAGCGCCTTGATTACCCATCTGGGTCACAATCTCAAACTCACGGGCAGCTTTGGTCAAGCGTCTTGCCTCTGCAATGTTGTGGGTCAAAGGCTTCTGAACGTATACATGGATGCCTCGTCGCATGGCTGCCATGGCAGCTACGGCATGGGTATGGTCTGGGGTAGAAATGGTGACGGCATCGATTTGATCCCCCATTTCGTCAAACATTTTCCGAAAATCATTGAAAAAGCGGGCCTTGGGCCACTTGTTGATGGCTCGCCCCGCCTGATTGCGATCGACGTCACAGAGAGCGACTACGTTTTCTTTTCCATTGTTCCAGGCGTGAAGAATATCAGACCAGCCTTTACCGCCAGCACCTATAGCTGCGAGGTTGAGCTGGTCACTAGGGGCAGTATAGCCACGGCCCAAGACGTGACGGGGAACAATGCTAAGTCCAGCGAGGGCGAGGCCGCTTTGCTGGAGAAATTTTCGACGATTCGAGTAAGGCATGAGGGTAGGGTAAGTTTGACTTGAATATAAGAATACTAGTTCAGAGCTAAAGCCTAAAACAGGTAATTGCAAGTCGCTGGGGAGAGAGGGGGAGTTAAGGGAGTTAAGGAGTGAAGAGAAGGAAATGCTTCATTCCATAGCCCATAGCCCATAGCCCATAGCCCATAGCCCATAGCCCATA
>CAZFPQ010000065.1:0-28353 GCA_964521065.1 uncultured Bacteroidia bacterium
TCATGACATCCGCTTTGCGGTAACCAATCCCAATGATGCCAATCAGACTAACGACACCCTAGCTACTCGTATTTTCAACTTTGGCCTTACCAGCTTCCCGCTGTCAACGGTAGACTTTGACCTATTTGACGGAACCAACTTGTCGACTTTATATCCATTTTTGGTTGAGGCAACTGGTGCAGGTGCACCTAATTCCTTTGGATTTTCTGGTTGGACAGATGCTCCTACTGGCCAACAAGCAGCATTGGGTTCAAATACCGCTAGACTTAACATATACCAATTTGGCGGTTTTAATGAATGGATGGTAGGGCCCTTATTTCAAGTTACTTCCTCCATGGAATTGCGCTTTGAAGCGGCTCTAACAGACTTTTTTAACCCAGGCATTGATAGCATGGGAACCGATGATTCTGTTAAGGTGATGATTTCCTTGGACTGTGGTGCTACTTGGATTGATCTAGTAGCATTCGGGGAAGGTAATGCCCCACCCAATTCCCTTACTCCCTATACGGTGAACCTAGCGCCTTACACTGGTAACCTTGCCTTGATCGGCATCTATGGCACAAACGGCTCAGTAGGAGATCCCAACGACTATGACTTCCACATTGACAACTTCCAGGTAATCGACTTGACGCTGACGGATGGGGCAGCAGGGTCCTTGGTTTCGCCGAATTCGACCTGTGGGCTCACCACCATGGAGAGCGTCACCATTTCTATCGATAACCTTGGGCCACAAGTTGCAGAGATTTACACCTATTTGGAAGTAGACGGAATGCCGGTCGTGTTTGATACCATTCCAGGCCCTATTGCTGCGAATAGCACCATCAACCATACTTTCAGCGTGCCTGTAGACTTCAGTGCTGCGGGTGCCTATCAAGTAACGGCGGTAGCTAGCAGCCCTGGAGATATCAACCTGACCAATGACACCGCTAGCTACACGGTTGTATCTACCCCTCCTAACCCGCTACCCATGCAGTTGGTAGATTTTGAGGGCTTTACTGGGGGCAACCTAAATGCTTTATTCCCACTGTGGGCGGAAGCTCCTGGCGACTTGACTGGGCCTGGCCTTCCTGGCTTTTCTAGCTGGACTAATTCAACTGGAACCCAAACCAGTGGACTCGGAACTACCACTGCACGGGTCAATCTATTTACCAGTAATCAGGACAACTGGATGATCGGCCCCAACTTCGACGTCACACCAGAAACCCGCATCCGGTTTGATGCAGCCGTAACGGATTGGCAAGACCTAGATCCCGACTCCATGGGAGATGATGACATCGTCTACTTCATGGCTTCTACCGACTGTGGGGCGACTTGGACTTCCATCTTCAAAATAGATACGCTTAACGAACCGCCAAACGAGCTCACCGCATTTGAGATAGATCTAGCCAGCTTTGCCGGACAAGAAGTCCAAATTGGCGTGTACGCGACCAGCGGTACCATCAATGACCCCAATGATTATGACTTCCACATTGACAACATCAATGTTGCCAACTTCTTTGCTGTGGATGTCGGGGTTACGGCCATTCTCAATCCCTTAGATGGATGTGCCTTGGGTGCCCAAGAAGCCATTGACGTTGAATTTACCCACCTAGGAACCGATACGGTATTTGGTCCCGTCACCATACCTTTACAGTATCAAGTAGATAGCAACCCTATTGTCATGGATTCACTGGTCTTGGGTCCCAATGATACCGTGCCTCCTGGTGCAGTAGTGCCATTTACTTTTGCTACTACGGCGGACTTCGGAACCCTAGGACAAATCTATTCACTCTCCGTTTGGACTGACCTAGGCGACCCACAAGCAATAAATGACACCGCAAGTTTGAGCTTCCTCACCGAAGACGCGACTCCAATTACCATTACGGCCCCTGGTTTCTTCTGCTCTGTTGAAGATACCGTAAACCTAAGTGCGAACTACTATGGTGGCGTATGGAGTGGACCTGGCGTTATCAATGCTCAATCTGGTGGCATTAATCCTGCCTTGGCTCCTGCAGGTGATAGCGTAGAATATGTCTATTACTTCGACCAGGATTATGGCATGACTGAAATTCCTTACGCTCCTGCCATGGCTACTTCCCCTGACACTTTGCCATTGGGAGACGATGATTTTGAAGCCGTACAACTAGGATTCAGCTTTGTTTATGCAGGAGAAACCTACAACGAAGTATTCGTAGGATCTAATGGGTACATCAGCTTTGGAGAAGGTTCTACCTCTCTCTCAAATCAAGTATTGCCTAGTGCTGCTACTCCCAACAACCTGGTTGCGTTGGCGTGGGATGACTTGAACCCTTCTGCGGCAGGTACTGTTACTGCTGAATTGATGGGAACCGCCCCTAATCAAATGATGGTGATCGACTATGACTCTGTTGAGCACTTCTTCAGCAGTGCCATCATTGATGGTCAAATCATCCTGTACGAAGGGAGCAATGTCATTGAGATGCACATCACCGAAATCCAAACCGATGGCGGTGGAATGACTCAAGGAATTGAAACTGCAGACGGTACCAAGGGATACTCTACAAGTGATAGCACCAACGATGAGTCCTTTACTCAAGCCTTGGTGGCGTATCGATTTGATCCTACCAGCTGTCCTGGAACCGATACAGTGATGATTTTTGTTGGACCACAAGAGCCATTTGCTGACGATACCCTAGGTCTCTGTGCTGGAGATACGGTTATCCTAGATGCACTAAATGCAGGTGGTACCTTTATCTGGAATACCAATGAGACTACTCAAACCATTGAGGTTGACATGGTAGGACAGTACTCTGTGGCCTACATCGACGCCAATGGTTGTGCGGGAACTGATACAGTAGAAATGAGCGGCCTACCTGGCCTTACTGCGGTACTTGACGCCAGCACTGAGCCATTGTGTAATGGTGACTCCACGGGAACCATCTCCCTAAACGTGACTGGAGTTTCTACTCCATTTGACTACCAATGGAACACGGGAGATACCACCGAAAGCTTGGCTAACCTACCAGCGGGCACCTACCTAGCTACCGTTACAGACGCAGATGGTTGTGTGGATGAAGTTGAGGTAACCATTGCAGAGCCTGATGTGATTGAGGCCATGGCTACCGTTACAGACGCTGACTGTCCCGATGACTTTGGAGCTATCAAGCTTGCTCCCATCGGTGGAACCGGAGCTTATAGCTACGATTGGAGCACCGGCGCCTCTACTGATTCGGTAGGCGATCTCGCCGTGGGAACTTACCAAGTAGAAATAAGCGATGGCAACAACTGTACGCTTATCGATAGCTTCACCATTGTAGCAAATGACACCTTCCCTGTGGCTGGTTTCAACTTCAACATCAATGGACAAGAAGTAAGCTTCACCAACACCAGTAACAATGCTACAACCTACTCTTGGTTCTTCGGTGACCTCGGTGGTACAGTTAGCAATGATGAAAACCCCGTTTTCAAGTTTAACCTTGACGGGAACTACATCGTCACCTTGATAGCAGAGAATGACTGTGGTAAAGATACCTTAACCGCGGAAATAGGCATCCTCACTGGTTTGAACATTCCTGACCTAGGAGAAGAAGTAAAGATTGCCCCGAACCCCAACAAAGGTGCCTTTGCAATCCAGTTCACTGGTCAATCAATGACTGATACCTGGGTACAACTCACGGATGGGCGCGGACGCATTGTTTACCGTCAAGAGATTGGCAACCTCGGTACCGGCTCGGTTCACCGAGTAGATCTTGAAGACAAGCTCAGTGAAGGAGTTTATCTCCTTCAGATCCAATCGGCAGAAGGACGCGCGTTCAAGCGAATTGTCATAGAATAATTTCCTTGACCACCTTTTGATCTATGCGGGCTCGAATATGGATTCGAGCCCGTTTTTTTATGTCGTCCAAGAAGGATGGAAGCCCAACTCCTTCATCTGCTCATTCACGCATCCTGAACCCCTGACGGCCAAACATCCGTAAGGTCACTTATGAAGCGTCACGCTTATTCAATAACAACACACGCTTATTGATTTCTTTTAGCAGAAAAAGTAGGAGATCCCCACTTTAGGTACATAAGTCATTAGAAGCAGCCTTCGCTCAAGTAGTATTCACTTCAAATTCCGCTACGATGAATCATTCTTCACTACTTCGGATCATCGCTTTTGGTTTTTCGCTGCTAGCTATGACTTTATCTCTCTCGGCAGGTACTCCTGTGAATCCAACTGGAGGACATTCCTTTGAAAAGGCAGCTGCTACCACCCCACTGGTGGTCGGCGAAGCAAGTCAAGCTGAAGCAATTACCCATGGCTCTGAAGCGGCTACGGTTTTTATTTTGGGCTTTACCCTCTTGCTCCTGGTACCTGTGGGATTGGAATACTTTGCTCCCAAGACGTTGAAAAGCTTATTTAGCCATCGTCGAGCAAGTCTTAACCATAGAGTTCTCCCATAGCACATGTAGAATAGCTTGGTCTCATCAACCGCTGGAATAAGCATCCAGCGGTTTTCTTTTTTTATAGGGCCTCATCTAGGCTGGGGCTCTATTGGCGAAGGCAGAAAATTAAGCATGAATTTATTGAGCCACTTCTTTCGGGGGCCGATTCGACAGAGTGACTATTTCACCCATTTGCCATTACCTTTGTCCCCCGGTCTCTCTATCTAAATCTAAGCCTTTTCCTATGTCAAGCCTAGATCTATCCCACACACTTATCCAAGAAGCATCAGAACAGATTTCCCCCTATATTTTGCGTACCCCTATCGAGTATTCACCTTGGCTGGGAAAATCCACCGATACAGAGGTATTCTTAAAACTGGAACACTTACAACGTAGCGGATCATTCAAGCTTCGGGGGGCCGCATTTCGCTTGCTAAACCTCAATCAAGCGCAAAAGGAACTAGGAATTGTCACCGCGTCCACGGGGAATCATGCTGCAGCTGTGGCTTATATGGCCCAGCAGATTGGTGTCAAGGTTCATATTTATTTACCCCAAAATACTGCTCAAGGCAAAATTAAACCCTTACAGCTCTCCGATGCAGAGCTACACTTTTACGGCCAAGATTCAGTTGAAGCAGAATATGAAGCGAGGAGGATAGCTGAGTTAAAAAAATGGCCATTTGTATCCCCCTATAACGATCCCTGGATCATGGCAGGCCAAGGCACCTTGGCCAAAGAACTGGTGGAGCAATTGCCGGATTTGGATGCAGTATTTGTGCCTGTAGGTGGAGGAGGCTTAATCGGAGGTATGGCCACCTACCTCAAAGCAGTTAAACCACATATACACATCATCGGTGTTCAACCCGCCAATTCATCCGTTATGTACCAATCCGTTGAAGCCGGCCACATCGTTGACATCAGCTCTCAGGCAACTTTATCAGACGGAACCGCCGGCGGGGTTGAACATGACACCCTAACTTTTGCTCCCTGTCAAAAATGGGTAGATGAGTGGTATCTTGCTTCAGAGGAAGAAATCAGGGACGGCCTTCTTTTCTTACTGGAGCATCATCAATTGATGGTGGAAGGTGCTGCAGCGCTATCCGTGGCTGCCTTTAGGGCCCAGGCAAAAAAGTGGGCCCAAAAAAAGGTAGCCCTCATTCTTTGCGGCCGGAAAATGGGTCTAAATACCTTGCGGAGTATTCTTGGATAGCTGACTTTCCAAAACCAATAGCTTTTTTCTAATTTAGAGGCAGAATTGGGTTTACTACTCAAAAGCTAAACAGGATCATAGGGCGTTTTAGGCAAGGAGAAATGGTATGGGAGATACCCCTGCGTGTAGAAAATGACCTGCTCTAAAATCCTCTGTTTGGTTTTTCAGGGAAAATCCTAGATTATTTCTCTAGCACGAATCCTTCCAACCTGTTACCATTAGCCCAAAGCCTTTTACATGACCATCCGCATTTTTGTTACTGGTGGGACTTTCGACAAAACCTACGACTACATTCGCGGGCAGCTTTTCTTTGAAGATACCCAGGTTCCAGAAATGCTTAAGCTCGGGCGAAACACGCTGCAAGTACGCCTACGAACCCTGATGATGGTAGACAGCTTGGAAATGACGGATCATGACCGAGAACTTATCGCCCGAAACTGCATTACTTGTGCCGAAGATCATATCCTCATTACCCATGGTACCGATACCATGGTAGAAACGGCTAAAGTGTTGGCCAACCGCGTTTTTGGCAAAACCATTGTCCTAACCGGAGCCATGATCCCCTACAGATTTGGTTCAAGTGATGGATTCTTCAACATGGGGAGTGCCATGGCCTTTGTACAGGTATTGCCACCAGGGGTGTATGTCGTCATGAATGGGCGCTATTTCAACTGGGACAACGTGAGAAAAAACCGGCAAACAGGTTTTTTTGAGGAACTGAATATCGAATAGGCGACTCTCCAACTTTCCTCACTCAACCTCCGGCATCTAGCTTGATCTTTTGGTAGGCAATGATTCCACTTAAAGTAGCTCCGGGTATACCTTGCCCTGGATAGACACTGTCTCCGGCAAGATACAAGCCCCGATGATCCAGACGAGCATCAAGCATTTGCCACGGCTTGATGTGAAAATATTGGGGATAACCCCCTACAAATCCAAAGGCCCGTTGAGTCCATTTTTCCCAGGCTCCTGGGGTAGAAGAATGCCGATAGATAATGTCTTCTCGATCAAAAAATCCAAGCTTTTCAAGCTGGATCAAAATCTGCTCCTCCACCAATTCCTTCTGCTCCATTTTACGGTGGGCCGGATCTGGAGCGTGGGTTGATATGGAAGCAACGACTTCTTCCGGACCACAACGTTCTTGATCATGGGGGTGGCTCAGGCTAAGGAAAATGCTTTGAGATCCGGTGTATGGCAAAGGCTCAGGAAGATGAATCTGATGGTGAAGGCAATCAAACTCCCGCTTCTTTTTAAATACCACCCCCATTTGAAAAGCACTGTTCAACTGCTCAGAGCCCATGGTGAAGCGTTCAAACTTTTGCTTTACCTTTGGCTGATCAATCAATTTCAAGGTGTTATTGAGAGGAATCGCAGAAATCACCTGCTTTGCACGATAGGTCTGAATATGTCCTCGATGATCCGTTTGGACCAAATAATCTTGGCCATCAGGCCTAATGGCCACCACCGGAGCACGTAGGATCACTTGTCCTTGGTGTGATTCCAGGTAATTGACCAATGGCTTTACCAGGTTAATCAGTCCTCCGGACATATAGTAATTGCCATAGTTTGTGTAACAAAGGGCTGTGGCGCCAAACAACTCATTGACTTCCTCCAGGTAGTTTTGAGCGGTGATCAGCAATTGTTCATTGACAAAAGCTACGAAATCTGGGTTGTCGATCAAGTTATACTTGCGCAGTAAATCACCTGTAGACCGAAAAGCCCTGAAGGCAAAACCTAGCTGTTTGGGTTCAAAGGAGCGCGCCGCATACAACAAATCTTTCCAAGAAGAAGGCGGAAATGCACGCTGCTTAATCGAAGTCTCCCACACAAATTGACTCACCCTGTAGCAATGCTCCCAGAATTCCCGCTGCCCCTTGGGGCCAAAAACCCGTTCCGCTTCTGAAATCCATTGCTCTAAATCCTGAAAGCGAGTTAAGACCTCTCCATCTGGAAGATAAACCCGCATGGGCACCTTTAGCTGCCAAGCGGGAAGCTCGATCCCTAGTTGATCGATTAGCCACCTGAGAGGCATTTGCTCATCCAATCCCACCAAGGTAGTAGCGCCGGCCTCAAAGATGTATCCCTTGCGGGGATAGGAACTGCTACAGCCTCCAGGGAGCCAGTTTTGTTCTAAAACAGTCACACTTTTGCCGTCTTTCGCCAGCAGGGCAGCTGCACTTAATCCAGCCATCCCTGACCCAACGACGACCACATCGCAGTGGTGAAACATAAGTAGAGAAATAATTTTCAGGTGTACCTCAGCATAAATCATTCAAACTCCAAATTGTTTGCAAAAAGGAGGATGGCCAGAGTTACGGCTCAGGCCTGAAGTAAGAAACTAAGCTAGCTTAGTACAAAACACCTCGTCAGGTTACTCACTCATTTGACTCAGGCGCCTGTGTAGAGGGATCTACCTTTGAAGAAACTTTGCTCTTGTGATAAAACATATCTATCTACCTCTTACTCTGCTTCTGCTCAGTCCTATTGCCTGTCACCCCCCTTTACCTCCCCGAACCATCGCAGGGCAATGGGAATTGTTTGCTTACGAAGATCGCAACAATCTTACTCGGAGTTATGCCCCAGAGCATCTACCGGCACCAGTCGTAGCAGAATTCAGCGACAAACTCAATCGCGGAAATTATCGCATTGAAACCGCTACGAATGCAATGTGGGGCAAGTACCGAATTTCGAAGGAGCAAACCATCGAGTTCGTCAAAATGGAGGGGACCTTAAAAGGAGAAAACCAGTGGGCAAAACAGCTCTGGACTGCCTTAGAATCTAGCCATGACTATGATTACTCTCCGAGCTGGGATACTTTATATATATACTTTCAGGAAAACCAACAGTCTATGCTCTGGCTTCGAAGATGATCACCAGATCTCTGAATTTCGCAAATAATTACCCACGTAGTCATCGATGGCTTTTTCCAAGCTGGTGAAAGAAGCCGTGTATCCAGCTTGGCGCAATTTTCCCATTTTTGCCTCAGTGAAGTACTGATAACGCTCCCTGATATCCGGAGGTATATCGATGTAGCTGATACGAGGAGGCAGGTCCATGGCTGCAAAGGTAGCTTGTGTCAAATCAAGGAAGGTTCGAGACAAACCCGTTCCCAAGTTGTAAATACCATTGGGCAGTCCTTGCTTTAGCCAAAATGAGATCACTTTAGCAAGATCCTTCACATAGATAAAATCCCGCTGTTGTTTTCCGTCGGCCCACTCTTCACGATGTGAGCGAAATAGTTTCATCTCACCGCTACGGAGGATCTGATGGTAGGCATGGAAAACAACGCTAGCCATCCGCCCCTTGTGGTATTCATTGGGGCCAAAAACATTGAAAAACTTAAACCCTGCCCAAGCGGGTGGAGCCTCTGTTTGTCCTAACACCCAAAGGTCAAAATCATGTTTACTCTGTCCATAGGGATTGAGTGGTTTCAGGGCAGGCATCAGGGACTGATCGTCATCAAACCCAAGGCTACCATCGCCATAGGTAGCAGCGCTAGATGCATACAGCAGGGGAATTTCTTTCGCCTGACAAATGCGCCAAAGCTCCTTGGAGTACCTTAAGTTCAGGCGATCAAAGATTGATGAATCAAATTCCGTGGTATCAGTGCGAGCCCCTAGGTGAATGATGGCATCCACAGCATCTGGATACGCTTCTAGCCAAGCAAATAGACGCTCTCTCTCTATCAAGCCGCGTACAGCTTTGCCTTGGTAATTGGCTATTTTTTCTGGCCTGGACCAATCATCTACCAACCACAGGTCATCCCTCCCTTCATCTATAAGCTGGGCAGCTAGGGCACTGCCTATGAAGCCTGCTGCTCCTGTAATGATAATCATATGAATCTACAGAAAGAATTCATGCCAACTGGATCAGGGGCCTGGTTCTGCAGACCCCATTCTTCATTCCTATTAGTTTGAATCTAGATAATGCCACATCAATCGCTGGCCATTCAGAACTGGACGGGAAAAAGCGTCTAACATGTCAAGTTTCGCCTTATTTTTCGCGGCCAGCTCATCGAGTGTCGCATGATTGAGGTTAATTTTCAGCATGGAATAATACTTTTCAAACAATTGAATCCGTTCAAAATGCTTTTGCATAGATTCCATGCTGAACAGCCGATCGTCCTGCCCTACCACATCTTGTCCATGCATGATGGAGTTCCGCAACTCCTTGAGTTCCTGCACATCGGTGAGTTCTATATTAAACAGCTGCTGTTCCCTGGCAAAATACATCAGATCTGCGATGGGAAAAGCTTGAAAAGGCCCGAGAGCTTCCATCATCCGGATCTTTTTTTCATTGCGCATATAGTCATTATACTGTCTGCGACAATGTTCCTGAGGCCCTCCATAGAGTATGCCCATCATTCGCTTGTAGTAGTTTACCAAATCTGCATTGGTTCGACCACAAAAAATCAACAATTCCCGAAGTTTTTTCTCGAAGTCTAGCAAGTATGCATAGTAGGTAAGCAAGACCGAATTTTTGTTGTAGTCTGCAATGTGAACCACCCCTGCCAAACGATTTTCTTCCAAGACGAACAGCACGTTGTGATGGTGGTAGGAAAACTTCTTCAAGACAGAAGGCTGAAATATAGGATCATCCGCTTTGACACTTACCCGGTGCGTGATGACGTTAGGGCCTTCAAACTCCTCCTTTTTAGCATTCCAACTAAAAAAGGAAGGCTCCTCGCTTAAATGAGGTAAGTAGCTGATATGCAGCATCTCACAAAACCTTCTGCAAATATCTTTCCGACTCGGATCATAGTAATACAAGTCCTTCTCCATGATGTCGGCGAAGGTAATTGGTTTGGGAATCATCATAAGCTGGGGTTATAAAAGTAGATCAAGGTACACATTATGTGAATTAACAAGGCCAAACGTCACCAGTCAAATGAAATGTGGCCTAGCATCTCCCCATTGAGGAAGGAATGCCGGCTAAAGTATCCTTCAATTTACAGAAGAGGCTAGTTTTATCAACTATTTTCTTAGTTTTAGATCATTAAAATCAACATCTGCTCTGATGGAAAAGAAGCCACTAACCCCGCTAGAGTTGAAAGTCATGAATCTACTATGGCAAAAAGGGGAAGCATACGTCAAAGACCTCGTTGAAGAATGGCCAGATACCCCTTGCCCTGCTTACAATACAGTATCCACGGTGGTAAGAATTCTAGAAGAGAAGAAGGGCTTTATTAGCCACAAGGCAAAAGGTAGAAGTCACTTATATTACCCCACGGTCAGTCGTGGAAAATACCAACAATTTGCCCTCAAAAACATGATTGATACGGTATTTTCTGGATCCATGACAGGCATGGTATCGACCTTACTCTCGCATGACAAGGTATCCCAAGACCAAGTTGATGCGTTAAAGGAAATGATTAATCAAAGTGAGGCAGACCAATGATCAACTTCCTGATCACCAGTAGTATTTTGTTACTCATGGGATGGCTATGTTATCATCTATGGGTAAGGAAGAGCACAAACTTTCGTCAGAGAAAGTTATTCCTTTACCTCATAGTTGCGACTAGTCTTAGTCTCCCTTGGGCTATTCATCAATGGGGAGGCCCTATCCTTCGACCCAATCCTCATACCCCAGCTCTGAGTCCAAGCAAAGCCGTTCCTTTTGGTGAACTGAGTCGATATTGTCAATGTGAAGAGCCCAACTTGAGCCACCGGATTTCATACCGTGCAAACTCATCCGTAAACTTCATCCTTGCCCACAAATACCAACTTGGTCTGATTATAGGGGGAGCGATGCTGCTTACTTTACTGGCATTTGGGCTTAAAATGGCTTATCTATTTTACCTGGTAAGCTACTCTAAACGGGAAACGAAGCAGCTCGGCACACGAACATTCACCCTGCTTACCCCTCAAAAGCCACGAGGAATCGGAGCTTTTTGGTTGGGACGATCCTATATCTTATGGGAAGAACCAAGCATCGACCTGCAAGAAGATCAGAGAAGGGCCATTTTAGAGCATGAATGGTCCCACTTAAGCCAGGGGCATACCGGTGAGAAGGTTATTCTTAACCTCATCCAGTGCTTTTGGTTTTTTCATCCCTGCTTCTATCTAGTTAAAAAGGAGCTTGATCTACTGGGTGAACTCATCGCTGACCAGGCAGCCAGTAAAACCCTAGAACCTCGGTCCTATGCACGCCTCTTGCTGGAGTTACAAACCATGACTAGCTCACCATCCCCTAGCTCGGGCCTTACAGGTAGCTTACTTAAGCACCGAATTGAAGCCTTGGTTACAACCCCTGATTCTGCTTCTTCTTCGTCTAAGTGGTGGCTCCCCATCACCCTTTGTCTGCAAATTCTACTGGCAGGTCCAGTCATGTTTGCAGTAGACCACTCCTTGAACCAGCTTGCTTTTTACGAGGAAGCTTACCATCAAGCTCCTGAAGCAGAGGAAGTAATATTTTGCCAGGATTGCGAAACGGTATGTGTCCCTGAATAAGTGTCAAATGGCTGCGACTCCATCTTATTTGCAACGGTATCTGCTAGGACTGCTATCCATAATTCCACTTCTTATCTTTTTGTCGGTACTTTTCCCCTGGCCAGGAAAGACATCTCAATGGTATTTAGGCTTTCAAGGAACTTATGGACTGGGGGTACTGACCCTGATCATTCTGATCTACTATTGGATGCGAGTATGGCGAATTCCCACCATCGGAGCAGGTTCCAAACTGCTATGGAGCATGCGGTTTTTACTAACAGGCTTCATTGCCCTTCCCATATTTTGGTATTTCTTTATTTTAAAGGCAGAGACCTATGCGGAATTTGAAACCGCAGATTATGAAGAGGAACTTGAGTTAATCGGTAAGGAGGAGGATTGGGAGGAGAATGGTGAAGCATGAGGAACCGAACCCCTTAAGCAGCTCCCAGTATATCAAACTCCCTCCCCAAAAGTCGGTTTAATCAATGTTTTTAGCCATTAAATCATAGGTTAAGTCGATTAGCAAGAAGGGCTTTTCTTTGGCTGCGTCAAGCCCTAAATTGCCCATCAAAAAGCAGGTTGATTTATCTGCTATAAAAGCGAGTGAACAGCTTTTTCACTCTTCTTTAAGTGGTTCTTTGTCTATTCTTCGAACAAATCCACCTATTTATTTATCATTCATGAGCACGCTTACCACTACGCTCTACCCTCTGCGCTTTGAGTCTATTTACAAGGAAAAACTATGGGGCGGCCAAAAAATCCGAACCGTCCTAGGAAAAGATTTTGGAGACCTGAATAACTGTGGGGAAACTTGGGAAATTTCCGGTGTTAAGGGAAATCTTTCTGTAGTATCCGAGGGGCCATTAGCCGGAAAAGATCTTCGAGCTTTAATTCAGGAGTACCAGGGGGCCCTGGTAGGTGAGAAGATTTATGCAAGCTATGGAGATGAGTTTCCTCTCCTGATCAAGTTCATCGACGCCAACGATGACCTCTCCATCCAAGTACACCCAGATGATGAGCTGGCCCAAATCCGCCATGACTCTAAGGGTAAAACGGAGATGTGGTACATCATCCAAGCGGATGAAGGTTCTACCCTTATCTCAGGCTTCAATCAACCTGTAGATAGAAAGACTTATCAATCTACCTTTGAAGCGGGAAATTTGATGGATATCCTTAACCGTGAGGAAGTAGAAAATGGAGATGTATTCTTTTTACCGGCAGGACGGGTACACACCATTGGTAAGGGTCTCCTGTTAGCAGAGATTCAGCAAACCTCCGACGTCACCTACCGCATCTATGACTTTGACCGGACTGATGCTCAGGGAAATAAGCGTGAGCTTCACGTAGAAGAAGCCCTTGACGCCATTGACTACAACCATTACGAGGAGTACAAAACTTCCTATGAAGATCATCCCAATAGCTTGGTAAACCTGGTTAAATGTGAATATTTCACTACCAACAAGGTCGTTTCAGAAGAAGTAATTAAGCGGAATTATCAAGACCTTGATTCGTTTGTCGTATACGTGTGTGTGGGGGGCAGTCTCGAAATCAGGTTTGAAGACGGCATAAACCAATTAAAAATGGGAGAAGCCCTGTTACTTCCAGCTACCCTTAAGGAGGTTGAACTCCGCCCAGATCCAGCATTCACTCTGCTCGAAGCCTACATTGCTTGAGGGATCAAGTCTATTAACGTATGAAAGAGCCGCAGTTTCAGGATTGAAAGTGCGGCTCTTTTTAACGATGTGCTAGGAAAAAACTAGCGTCCGTATCGTTCTGCCTCGATTTTTTCGGGGCCTGGCAAGATTAACAGGCCAACGGCTACCACGCAAAAGGTGAGTCCCATAAAGGCTCGCCAATTGAAGTGTTGGCTTTCACTGTTTTTCACTACGACTTCCTGACCTTCATATTTGAAGTCGTTTTGCTCAGGACCTTTTTTGCTCCACCCAACGATGGAGATCAATAACCCGATGAACAGCAGGGAGGCAGCAATCGCATTTTTTACGTTCATGGTACAACAATTCTACTTTGAACTGGCAACTTGATGAGGCAAAGCTAAAGTTTTTTTTGAAAAAACATATGGGAAAAACCTGAGGTAAGAAAAAATACTCACCTCGGCTGCTCACGTATTAAAAGGCCAATCCGTCTATCTACTCGGTGAAGTCAATTTCGGTATTGTCTCCAATATTTATATTGTTGGCTCGGCCCCTCAAGGATGCATCATTTCCGACTACCGACCCCCCTAAAATAATTGAGTCTAGCCTGGAATAGGCCCCCAAAATGGAGTCCTTAACAATGCTGTTGTATATCTTTGCATTTTCTCCTATAGCCACATATGGCCCCACGATGGAATGCCTAATATCGCAGCCCTCAGCGATATCAACAGGAGGGATGATAACCGAATGGTGGTATCGTTGCTCTGGCACCTCCTCAATTCGGCCCAGCAAAACCCGATTGGTATGAAGTAGGGATTGCTTGCGGCCACAATCGAACCAGTTTTCTACTTGATAGGGACGGAACAAAGCCCCTTCACTGATCATTTGCATCAAAGCTTCAGTCAGGGAATATTCGTTTCCTTCGGCCAATACCTCTCTCACGGTTTGATCCAATGCCTTGACGAGGTGTGGGACCTCACAAATTTTATACATACCTACCAAGGCTAAATTGCTGGTAGGTATTTCGGGTTTTTCAACCAATCGTTTTACTTGCCCTGCTTCATCAACCATGGCAATACCAAACTCTCGGGGTGTATCTACTTGGTGGACGGCCAGCATAGAACCTTCGGCGTCTAAGACATGCTGAATGTCGGCTTGCCCGAAAATAGTATCCCCCAGTTGAACCAGGATTTCGCTCTCTTTACTCATGCTCTCCCTTGCCATCCAAAGTGCATGAGCCAGTCCTTTGCGTGGTTCTTGCACCACAAACTCCATCTCTATTTGACCTTCATAATGGCTCTGGACGTAATCTTGAAGCTTTTCTTTTAGATAACCCACTATAAAAACCTGCTTGCGCACGCCCGAATCAATGAGGTTATCTATGATATGGCCTAGGATGGGCTTTCCCGCAACCGGGATCAATGGTTTAGGCTGGGTATGGGTATGAGGACGAAGTTGGGTGCCGATGCCGGCTACTGGGATGACTGCTTTCATGCCGTAGGCGTATTTTATTCCAAATTAATCCTTTTCCTCTAAGGGCGAAAAAAGATTGGTTCTCGAGAAGCCTAGTGCTTAAGGAAAGGGGACTTTTTCTTTTCTTTGATGGAGGACTGGGACCAAGAGGTACAAGGTTTCTGCTTCGTATCCCAAGCTGGCATAACTGTGGGCAAGACCACGATAGGCCACAAAAAATGCCGCGAGACTCCCCTCCACCAAGTACTCCCCTCCTCGTTGTATGAGCATCTGCTCACTCTTGGTAAAGGGAATACGTGCATCTTGCCGGTCTAAGTACTGTTCTGCACTTTGAACAAATTTATCCGCATTTAAGAGAAAATCGGGGAGTTTAGGGGTTCTTCGATCCCTGATTCTTCCCTGGGCAACCGACTGCGTCAGGCTATCCAAGGTCAACCTAAGATCTTGTAGAGCAGGTAGTGGCGGAGCAAGTCCATCTCCAACCCCTGATTCGGCTAATAAAATAAATCGGCGAAGATGGTAAAGCGTAGGCTGTCGCAGTAGTTTGGGACCTTGCTGCCAGAGTGCGGCCCTTGTGGATTGGAGCACAGGAAACAGTTCATGCCTCAATTGCAAATCCGCCTCTTCAAAATCTCTAAAAGCGAGCAAAAGTGGACCATGCAGATTTCGCCCCAACGCAAATCCATCTTGATGATAGGCTCCCTTTTGGTAGTATTCATACAATGTTCGCAACAGACTTAGCACCCTTCCCAAAGACTCCTGATAGTCAGCGAAACCTACAAGGGTACCCCTAGGTTTGACTTGCAGGCAAGGTTTTGCATCTGGGATAGGCAAAATCCCTTCTACTAAGGCTTGATTTTCTGCTGGTCCTCTGACAGGATCGTCAAGCCACGCCAAATAATGATCTTTGGTTCTAAACAGGCTATCTGAAAAGAGATTGACGCAGGATACACAAGCGTTCAGATCTGCTAATTCTTGCGCAGAAGGCTTTACAGATAAGCGCTCAAGTTTTTTTAAATCTTCTGATATTTCTTGCTCATCCACCCAGGGCAGATCACCCCCTCTCCACCAAAAGGCTAACCCTATCACAAGCAGAAGCACAAGCAACCACAAAAACCTGGGCCAATACCGAGAAGAAAATGCTTGCTTCATTGCCATCATTGCTTGCCAGAGGGCTATTTACTGGCGCTTAAAACGGTAGCCTCCTTCGGTAGCTCCCCACACCTGATTCCCTTGGGCATCAAAACCACGGTCCCAGCTTTCGATCATTCCAGAACGAACCAACACCTCAGAGCTTGCAAAGCTTGCTCCTGCCAATTCGCTGCTACAGTTTTCCCCTTG
Organism: uncultured Bacteroidia bacterium; assembly: GCA_964521065.1. Lineage (GTDB taxonomy): Bacteria > Bacteroidota > Bacteroidia > J057 > J057 > CAYVAP01. Next base: position 16,491 of record CAZFPQ010000065.1, read on the forward strand.
GGTACTCCCTTCATACTTTTGCCGTCCTATTTTCTCCAAATAGACATCACAACCGCCTCTAAGGCTAAGTTCAAGTGGACTTAAAACGCCAAAACGCTGGGGATCCTGCCAAGCACCAATGAAGGATTCCGGGTCTGGTAAGGTGTATACAACTGAGCGAAATTTCCCTTTCGCAACTTGCTCTAGATGGTAGATCCGTTGTCTATAGGGTTTATCCTGGCGGACACTTAAAGCCTGCTCTACATACAACCACTTACCTTTATCCTTCCAAATAGGATACATGTGAAGGGTGATATCAAAATAGCTAGTATCTTTCCCCGCCTGCTGGGAACTGCTGAAAGAGCCAGTCATGAGCTCCATTAATTCATCTAAATCAGAGGGAATAGTCTGGGTAGCTCCTTTGCTGTTCACACAAGCCCAGCATATCATAGCCAGTACGGGTAATAAAAGAGCAGCGCGAATATTTGTAGTCATTTAGGAAAGAATCAAAGAATTACTTAGCAGATTGGTAGAATGACTTGGCATCTTCCTTTAGTTGCTGGAGAGATTCGAAGTCAATGTACATCATATGGCCGGCGGGATAATAGGTCATCTTAACATTCTTTTCCCGGCCATGCCGTAAAAACATGTGATCAAAGGTATACTGGGTCGCAAAATAAGGGGTAGCCATGTCATAATAACCGTTGGCTACCCATACCTGCATTTTTGGGTTTTTTGCCATAGCTGAGCGTAGGTCTTCCGCGACATTCACAAATCGATTTTGCCCCTTATCTCCATAAGGCCATGGCCGAGCTCGCCCTGTCAGGATCTCATATGGCAGGAAGTTGGGGTAATTCAAGTCCTTTTGCAAATAATCGTAAATGGCGGTGGTAAAGGGACCATAAATAACCTCGGAATAGCTAGGGTCATAATCATACCTATCCCCGTCGTCTTTGGAATCAAGCCCGGTAAAACGGCTGTCCAAACGCCCCACGGTTTTGCCCTGCTCCCGCAATAGTTCTTTATTGAAAGAGCCTACTGAGAGACGGTAATTCACATCAGAAAGATACGCCGTATCGAGGCCGGTTAGCTCATGTAGTTTTTGTGCAATCCGAGCTTCTTCTGGGCCAGATAACTGAGACCCCTTTAATAACGCTGAAGCGTATTCACCCATTGCAAAGGACTCTGCTTCTTGGACAATTGCTTCCAAAGATGAAAACCTAGGGTTTGCTTGACCATGAAACCAAGCCGTAGCCGCCATGGTCGGCAAGATGGTCAATGGAGGAAGGTCATGTCCGGGCACCTCGATCAAGGTACTGAAATCAAGCACTGCGGATATTAGGGCAATGCCATTTAAATAGAGGCCATAGCGCTGCTGGAGATAGTTAGAGAGGCCAGCGGCTCTGGTAGTACCATAGCTCTCGCCTGCCAGAAACTTGGGGGATCCCCATCGTTTTTCAAGCGTCAGAAACTTGTGAATGAAGGCTCCGACCAATTCTAGATCTGGCTGAAATCCCAAAAATTCTTCTTTCTTGGTTTCTCCCATAGGCCGGGTATAGCCGGTCATCATGGGATCTATAAACACCAGATCGGTGAGATCCAACCAAGTGTAAGGATTTTCTTGATAGCCATATGGAGGCGGGCTGGGGCTTCCATCGGACTCCAATTCTACCCGCTGGGGTCCTAATCCTCCCATATGGAGCCATACACTAGAGGATCCAGGCCCCCCGTTAAAGACAAAAGTGATGGGACGATCCTGCTTATTTTCTACCCCTTGTTTCAGGTAGGCGGTGCAAAACACTTTTGCCTGTGGTTCTTCATCCTCTGAATAGAGGAAAAGATATCCAGTCTTGGCCTGATACTTTAAGAGATCCTCTTCTATAGATATCTGGTGCTCAGTTGTAGAAAAACTGCCGGATTGTAAAAGGGATTGAGAGATGCTGCACTTCGCAAAAAGTAAGAAAAACACACTTAGTAGATAGGCCCACTTCTGGTTCATAAATTCGAGATTGGAGATAAGCAAAACAGGAAAGGTCAACCACTAGATTAAGCTAAACCTCGATCTTAACCTTCCAGGGAATGTTTTTCTGGCGGCCATGCTTCCAATCTAGCCAATAATCTTAATAAATGTGTAGGCCCCTCTTTATCTAAAAGAGGCTGCAACTAGGAAGAATCTCAGTTTATGGTTGAGTAGCTGTAAAAAGGCTTATTGCGGCTTTTTAAACACATGCAGCCCACATTCGGTCTTATTGCTGCCAGCCCACCGTCCATTACGGCCATGGCCTTTGGCGGTACACTGTTGACAGCCTACCGAACCATAACCTTTTGCTTCTAAAGGATGACTGGGTAGCTCCTGGACCAGGCGGTACATATCTGCCTCTTCGGCTCCCATATCTACGAAGGGATAAAACCGAAAAATCTCTCCGTCAAATTCGAAAATCTGTCGATTTTTCCTGGTACTAGCCAGTCCGCCGATCATACCAGAGATCCAGATATCGTGACTATCCTTCAGCGGCTGAAGTGGGGATACCTTATTGATGTAGCAACAGCTATCAGCTTGGTTCACCCAAGTATAATCCATTCGGGTATACATGTGGGCATTAAACCCAGGCTTAACCGTAACTACATTTAAGTTCCAGCGTTGCGTGAGTTCCTTGCGGTATTGATGAGTCTCTTTGAAGAGATAATTGGTATCGATAAAGTGAATAGGGTGATCTGGTTTTACCCTGCGCAGGTTATCCAATAGAATGGCTGCCGTCGTACCAAAAGATGAGGTGACCAAAACCCGGTCAAAATCTTCAAAAAGCTGTTGCAAACGTTCTTTGTAACTGAGCTTTTGATAGCGATCGCTTAAAGTCCGGAGTTGCTCCATAGTATATGTACTTGACTAGTACCTCGTGAGAGAAGAATCTATTTCGTCAATCCAAGCCAATAGTCCTCCATTCAGGCTGTAAAGGTTATCAAATCCATGTTCCTTTGCAAGTATTTCAACAGCCTTGGCACTTCGCTTGCCAGATCGGCAATGAATGACCACAGGAATGTCTTTTGAAATTTCAGAGGCTCGATTATTTAGTTCCCCCAAAGGAATCAATTTACCCCCCAGGCTTACGATTTCTGCTTCATAGGGTTCTCGTACATCGATCAATTGATGAGCTTTGTCTTCTTGCCGCCATTGGTAAAGAGTACCTACACTTAAACCCGGCACCTCATCAGTTAGAGGGAGCGTTGCCCTTGAAGGGGCTATTCTGCAAAACTCTTCGTAATCTATCAGTTCTTTGATGCTTGGACTTGACCCGTTGAGTGGGTTATCAGGGTCTCTCGCTACTCGCAGGGTTCGCACACTGAAATCTAGGGCATCAAATAGCATCAGCCGTCCACTTAGAGGTTCACCTACCCCTGCAGCAACTTTGATGGCTTCTAAGGCTTGCATAGAACCGATGATACCTGGCAGCACTCCCAGAACTCCTCCCTCTGCACAACTAGGAACGAGACCAGGAGGCGGAGGACTAGGAAATAAATCCCGATAGTTGGGACCAACCTCCCCTTCGGTATTCCGATGGTTAAAAACGGATACTTGCCCTTCAAATCGATAAATGGAGGCATAGATCAGGGGCTTATCCAATAAGACGCAGGCGTCATTGACCAGGTATCGAGTAGGGAAATTATCAGTGCCATCCGCGACGAGGTCATAGGAGTCAATGATCTCAAGGGCGTTATCACGGTTCAACTGTAGTTCGTGGGTAAGAACCTCCACATGAGGATTTAGAGCCTGTACCCATTGGGCTGCAAGGCTAGCCTTGGCTTGTCCAACCTGAGAGGTGTTATAGAGCACCTGACGCTGCAAATTGGTCTCATCAACATGATCGAACTCCACAATGCCTAAGGTCCCGACTCCCGCAGCAGCTAAATATTGAATAAGTGGAGTTCCTAAACCTCCTGCACCAATTACGAGAATCTTTGAAGCCTTGAGTCGATTTTGGCCTTCTAAACCAAAATCAGGTAGATTCAAATGCCGGCTATAGCGATGTAGTTCCTGCCGACTAAGAGCTTGAAAATCAGTTATCATAAGGAAAAATGGTGACCAGGGTGCCCGTATCAAGCCCCTCTGCCAAGGCCTCCATCCCAATCAAATGAAAAGCGGACTCTTCACTGATAATCATTCCCGCCTCCTTGGCAAAACGATCGACCCTGGATGAGATCAATTGAGGGTCAATATAAATGGTCTGATCGGCATATTCCAATGACCTCTCACTTGGCTCCAGCTCAGAAGTAAGAGCCACCAAAACAATTTCGCGGTTTACTTCCTTTAACTTTTTCCCTGTTCCCAACAAGATGTCTCTCCGTACAGAATTTGCGACAAAGTGAGTTATCTGCCCTTGAGTTTGGTGATATATTTCTTTTGCCGTACCTAAATAATGCACTTTCCAACTTTCATCATTGCTGCGGTGGTCGGCGAAATAGTAAGAATCAGGGTCTGCATGGGCTAAGTCCTTTGCCACGGTACGGGGATCCTCATCGGCTTCTACCAAGCGAATTTCAGCCCCAAAGGCAGCCAATTTATGAAGGGTCAAAGCGCCTGTATTTTTGGGCATCACCAAGGTGATGGATACGTTTAGACGTGCCGCAACAGAGGCGTAAGCGATGGCCAAGCGCTCAGTAGACGCATCCAGCAATCGCACCCCGTTTCTCAGCTTTCCCTCTAGCATTGCTGCCTTTATAACGGCAAAGGCAACTCTTCCTTCCACACTTTGGCCCAGTTGACGGGCCTCCAATTTGGCATGGAGACTTACTCCTGGTAGCGTACCCTTAGCATCTAAGGGGATCAAGGGAGTGTTGCCTATGAGGGCTTGGGTTTCGTCTAATTTTTCTACTTGGTCTGGGGCTCCAGTCAATGCGGTCATAATCTGGCCTCGGTTGAATGAACGATTTTTTTCCTAACTTCAAGAATACAAGGGCGAGCATCTACACTCTGATAACGGTGCCACTTCCCGAAAGGTTTCTATCCCTAATCTCCGAATCCATGAGTAAAAAGTATACCCGCAAAGGATTCCTTTTGCGTGGGACAGCGGCTTTGGCCAGCGGCGTCACGCTGGGCAGCGCTTGTGCCTCATCCACTGGTGAGTCACCGATCACGAATGAAGGGAAAAGTCAAAAAACTTTCAACTGGAAAATGGTTACTACCTGGCCTCCCAATTTTCCTGTTTTAGGGGAAGGCTGCAATTTATTTGCCAAATGGGTAGAAAAGATGTCTGGTGGTAGACTTAAGATATCAGTTTTTGGGGGAGGAGAATTGGTTCCAGCTTTGCAAGTCTTTGATACGGTAAGCGCAGGCACCGCAGAATTAGGAAACGGAGCCGCTTACTATTGGGCAGGCAAAGTTCCTGCAGCTCAGTTTTTTGCGTCAGTCCCTTTTGGCATGAACGCCCAGCAAATGAACGCCTGGCTGATCAATGGTGGGGGCCAGGAGTTGTGGGACGAGGTTTATGCTCCCTTCAACCTTCGTGGGTTCCCCTCTGGGAATACAGGGGTTCAGATGGGAGGCTGGTTTAACAGAGAGATTAACCAACTCTCTGACCTTAAAGGCCTCAAAATGAGGATCCCAGGCATTGGCGGCAAAGTAATTGCCGAGGCTGGAGGCTCTGCGGTAAACATGGCCGGTGGCGAAATCTATACCAACTTAGAACGTGGGGTCATTGATGCCACAGAATGGATAGGCCCCTATCACGACTATAAAATGGGTTTCCACAAAATCGCTAAATATTACTATTACCCAGGCTGGCATGAAACTGGGTCAACCCTGGAAACCTTGGTCAATCGCTCCAAATTTGAGAGCCTGCCTGAGGATTTACAAGAGATTTTGCTTGCAGGTATCGCTCGACAAAACATCTGGACCTTGAGTGCATTTGAATCTCAAAATAACTTCTACCTGAAAAAGCTGGTTGAGGAAGAAGGGGTTTCTCTTCGATCCTTTCCTCCAGAAGTACTGGGTGAACTTAAGCGGATCTCTGATCGAGTGCTAAAAGAGATGTGTCAGGATGATCCCCTTTCCGCCAAGGTGTATTCAGCCTATCGCGACTTCCAAACCAACGCCAACGAATGGGCGCAGGTAAGCGAAAGGGTATTCCAGAATCAACTCGCAAGCTGAGCCTACTTTCTTCCACCTTAAAAATTGGATATCCTAGGGCTCTCCTCAGCTCCCCACTCAATTTACCCAGCGAGTCGGAGCCAGAGCAAAACTCTTCACTGCAGACCAGCTATAGAATCACGTGGACTCATTACTATCGGACATATCTGCCTGTAGCATTTGTGCGGCACAGCTCCCCTTAGGACCACGCCCTATTGTTGCGGCCCACCAAAGCAGCAAAATTGCCATCATTGGGCAAGCACCGGGCTCAGTGGTACATAGGACAGGAGTTCCATGGGATGATCAAAGCGGAACTCGATTAAGAGCGTGGATGGGGGTAAGTGATGAACAATTCTACGATGAAAAAATATTCGCGCTGGTTCCCATGGGTTTTTGCTATCCAGGTCGGGGGAAATCAGGCGACTTACCCCCTAGACCAGAGTGTGCCCCTCAATGGCACTCACCTTTAATGAAAGCTATGCCCAATTTAAAGCTTACGCTTTTGATCGGCAGCTACGCCCAAACCTATTACATGGGGGCAAACAAGAAGAAAACTCTTACTGGCACCGTCCAAAATTTTGATCAATATCTACCTACATACCTCCCGCTCCCCCACCCTTCTCCTCGGAACAATATTTGGCTTAAAAAAAATCCCTGGTTTGAAGCTAAGGTATTGCCTGAATTAAGAGCCAGGATTCAAGCTAGCATGTTAGATTGAACTTTTAGAATGATTGGGCTCCATCTACTTCTAGAGGACTCAAATGTTCGCCAAAACATCACAAATCTTTTTGTTATTGCCTGTCTACCCCTTGTTTAGATTTTGTCTAGTTAACGTATGGGGAAGCGTGGCATCCAATTAATTAAGTTGGCTTTATAATAGGTCATCTTATACGTTAGCAAAGCTTATACATCTCTTAAGCCTAGTTAATTTTATCCATAACTCAACAAGATTTAGGCATGATGAAAAAACTACTCAATTGGTGCATGTGTCTGCTGTTTCTCCCTATACCCCAATACTTAGTTGGACAAAGCATTGATGTAGACGTGAATTTAAATGTCAACCACGTGGTTGGAGGCATTGATGAATTGGAGCGGGAAAAATTCATGACCATCCACTCTGATGTAGATGACCGCGATTGGTACCAAGACATCAACTTTAGCAACAACCTAATCGGAGATTTTTTAAATGGCTATGATGTCTACATGGGGCGAAATACAGGGGGCATTCAATGGATCATGAACAGTGTGATCAACGAAGATCCCAACCGGCCAGGCTACGCTGATACCACCCACATTGCCTCCGAGGGACTTAAGTCGAGAAATCGATATAAAAACAACCCTGCCTGGCATAGCTTCGAGTCAAGAAATGTCAAGATCCTTTGTACCCAACAGTTCCCATTTTATCCCAATGGACAAGAAACCAACAAAGGTTGGGCTTTTTCTCAAACCGATACCCAAGCTGAGCCTTTTGGCACCGCTAGCGGAGAATTTTATGCCCACTTCATCAAGCATTTCTTTGGCACTGGAGGTCTGAGCGGCCAGCCTGCACCTGCGTTCATTGAAGTCACCAACGAACCACTTTGGTATTTATCTGGAGAGATTGACAACGTATTCAAGTTTCACAACACCGTCGCTCAAGAGATTAAGAAGGTCAATCCCGATGCCTTAGTAGCTGGCTACTGTACCGCTTTTCCTAACCTAGAAGAAGACAATTTCCAACGCTGGGAAAACCGCTGGAAGAAATTCATGGACGAATCTGGTGAATACATGGATTCTTGGTCTATTCACTTGTATGATTTTCCTTCCATCAGCAATGGTCAAAAGCGCTTGCGTAGAGGAAGCAACATGGAGGCAACCATGGATATGTTGGAACAATACAGCGTGATGAAATTTGGTCGGGTAAAGCCATTTGTCATCTCTGAGTACGGAGCTTCTTCTCATGACTACCGGGGAGCGTGGACGGCCTATCGGGATTATTTGCACAACACCGCTGCCAACGCCATGGTCATGCAATTCATGGAACGGCCTCAAAACATTGGTTTTGCCCTCAACTACACCATGCTCAAGGCTACATGGGGAACTCCAACGGCTGACAACACTTGGCAGGCTCGCCTCCTGCGCCGCGCCAACGAACCAAACGCCCTGAGTGGTGAGTGGATCTATACAGACCGCGTGCACTTCTACCAGCTGTGGGCTAACGTAAAAGGAAAGCGAGTTGATTCTAAGTCCCCCAATCTCGACATACAAATTGATGCCTATGTCGATGGCAACAAGGCTTACGTAGCCCTAAACAACTTGGCTTGGGAAGACAAACAAATCACCCTTAACCTTTTCGAAGAGAACAATGAAAACATTGAGAGTCTAATGGTTAAGGATTACCGACTAGGTGATGCCAGCCCAGTTTTTGATAACAACCCTGGGGTATTAGATACCCTAAATTATTCCTCTGGCAACATTCCTAGTGCCTTTAGCATTGGCGCCGAAGGTACCTTGATCCTTGAATACACCTTCACCAATCCCATTTCTATTGAGGACACCTCCAGTGAGGTCAAATACTACGCCACCGATTACTACCAGCCTATTCAAGCCAATACGGCCTTGAATTTCGAGATCAATGGAGTGGACAAAGGCAGCCAAGGGGAAGCGATCCTTCGTTTAGGTCTAGGCCGTAACCACGGTAAATCACTCCAACCAGAAGTAAAAGTAAATGGCACGCAGGTACAGGTTCCAGTTAACTTTAGAGGTGACGCCCAAGTAGACCGGGAAACCTTCTTTGGGGTAATCGAAATCACCGTTCCCCATAGCTTGCTACAGACTGACAACGACATCAGCATCAAGTTCAATGACGCTGGCGGCCATGTTAGCAGCGTAACCATGCAGGTATTTAATTTTACGGGAACAATAGGAAGAACCACCAACATTGATGATCAGGCTGCTCAAAGTCGTACCCCAATTAAGGTCTATCCTAACCCTGCCAAGCATCAAGTTATTTTCGAAGGGGTAGACGCTAGGTCTTTTACGGTGTCCTTGTTTGACGCGACCGGAAGAATCGTACAGGAATCACAATCTCAGAACGGAAAAGAGGTGGACCTGAGCACCTTACCGGGCGGTATCTACCACTTCTCAATCCAGGCAGAAAACAAATCGCACCATGGTTCTTTTGTAATCCAGGATTGAGCTGATAGGTATATTTAAGACATGAAGGGTGGAAGAGTACATAGGCGACTCTTCCATCTCTTTTTTTTAAGGGATCTATTCCTCCCAAATATTGGCAATAGATTAATCTAGATACCCTTCTGCAATTTCAATATCCCTCAACACTTTGGGATAGAAATACTCCCAGGAGAACTTATAGGTCCGGATGTGCAGCAGAGATACCTCTTGATATTGCTGGGTTACCTCGATGAGGCTCCGCCAATTTTTCGCAGCTTGATGGAGCCGATCTATGGCCTTTTCCTGGTAGGCTGGATTTTGGGTTTTCCAGGCTCGATCCAAGTAGATTCCCGCTTTGAGTTTCTCCGCAAAGTATAAGCTGAGATAGGCCCAAGCTTTCACGTCATTTAGCTCGATGTGGAAGTTGTCAGCAGCATCTACCGAGGTTTCTGTTATCTCTTTACACAAACGGAGGATTACGTCCCCGTTATGTGCCATTCGATCAGCCAAATCCTCTGGGGTGATTTCTTCCTCTGCAAAGCCTTCTCCCTTTAGAATCCGATCGGTGTACTGATCAATATTTAGATATCGCCGATCCAGGGTAGGATGGCTGATCATTTCATCAATCCGGATAAATGCCTCTGAAGCCTCCTGATAATTTCGGTACAACTGCTTCCCATTCAGAAATCCCTCACAGTAGAGGGTAAAATCCCAGGTACCACGGTAGAAAGAAGCTAGTTTCAAGGGCATCTCACTGCCGTATTTGAGTGCATCAAACAATATCTTTCCATTTTTGAGACCATAACGATGCTCAAAAAACTGGATAAAATTTTCATCCTCAAGGGATGGGTCATACAACAGTCGCCCCCACATCTGATAAAAGTGCCATTGTTTTTCAAAAGCGTATGTCCAATTGTACCTAGTATTAGCCGCCATCCGGTATTCTTTGGCCGGGATATAGGTTTCTGATCCCACAAAGTATCCCGCTACGATTCCCTCATGGTCATTTACCTCAATGTGTTCGCGGATAAAATCAGAGTGTCCCCAATTCAGCATGATGAAATCTTCATTTCGCATCATCCAAGCCATCTGATAGTTTGAGGGTTTAGGATTCCAGTACTGATCGGCGATGGCTCCTCCATGGGTGATAGACAGGTTGGGCGAAGAGTGGCCATGCGACCAATTGAATTTGAACTCCATGATGATGGGATCCGGAAAACCCGTGTAGGACTCGATGTAGGCCCTAGCTTCTGCAGGGTTGATGGAAAAAGGAGCACGGTGAATAAACTTTGCAGGTCGATTTGCCTGCTTGATACCCTCCACAAAAGTGGCTTTCACCCACTCCATTGCCGCCTTGATGGGCATTTTCATCCGCTCCCCAATGCTAACCCCTACCCCAGTTAAGTTGGGGTATTCATTGAGGGTTTGGGTGATACACTCACGCATATAGTCCACAATAATCTGTGAAGTATCCGCCGGAGTAAAGCCATAGTGCCATTCTAAATCATCTTTGTAGTTGGCTACATCGTGGGTGGCCGTCATGCCCGGGGAAGTAATGATGTTCCAATTGATGATGTAGGTTTCTATCCCTCGATCTTTGGCCATACGGAACAAAGTCCGCCAAAATAACTGCCAGTCTTCAAACTCTTGCCCCGTGTACTGGGTGGCCTCAGGAAAGTTTTTTGGCTGAATCATGAAGGTAAAGGGATGGAGGTTCCACAGGGTCAAGGCATTGAAGCGATTGTCGGCCATCATGTCTAAAAACTGCTCCCAGAAGAGGGTATCCCTTACGGTACTTAGGTGTAGCTGCAAGGATTCACCCACTCGGTAGGAAGACCAGGGAAGGTTAAACTTAATGGCTCGAAAAGGAAAATGAGGTCTGGTGGTACCCAAAACCACGTTCTCAAAGCTTCCGTGTAGTTTTTGATGGTCTCTTAGCTCAAGGATGCCGTACATCAATCCCTTGCTGTCCCCTCCGATTACACAGAGATCTCCTTTGAATCGCAGGATTTGATACCCCCCTGATTCAAGGCTATCATGACTTATGTCTTGGGACTTCAACCATGCTTGATCTCGGATTTGGTCTAGAAGAAGCAGCGAAGATCCTTCAAAATCAGGCTTGTACGCCTCCAAGGGAAAGCTCTCCAATTCAAGGTGCAATGCCAGCTTGCTGATCGCAATCCTAGCCATAGGCGTTGGAGAATGGGTGTAAACCTTAAGCCCAAATACTTGAGCAGGTAAGCAAATCATGCCCAGGATTAAGAGAGAGTAAATAGGTCTGATCATCATTCGATTGGGTAAAGGAGAAGATGGATTAATCTAACAATCCTGCCTCAACATTTCGTCGTGTAGCATCTCAACATCTACTCAACACAGAGAAAGGCTGCCCCTTATAGGACAGCCTCCTCTTCATCCATAGATGAAGTTTTAGACGTAGTTCTTATGTTCATTGACTATCAGGCAGCTTTGATTTCTATCTGCCTGATAAATCATGTGAGATCATCGTCGTTGTATGGCGAGTTTACCCGTTATGGTCTCATTATCTACCGTCAGTTTGTAGAGATAGAAGCCTTCGTTAAGTCCTGAAACATCCATTTTGACCTCATT
>CAZFPQ010000066.1:0-3637 GCA_964521065.1 uncultured Bacteroidia bacterium
CTCCCTTAACTCCCTTAACTCCCTTAACTCCCTTAACTCCCTTAACTCCCTTAAATCTTCCTATCCCCAGGAATGGCTACTCGAAGAGAGGACGCCAAAACTTTGACGGATGCCGTATCGAAGCCTTCTAGTGGTTCACCGTCGACCTGGATGGTGTCTAGGGGGCCGATGAGGGATATTTCAGAGGCTTTAAAGGAGGAGACATAGGCTGAGTGGTGAAGTGAACCTAAAAAGAGCCTAAGCACGATGGGGGCGGCTAGGGCTAGTGGGAAACGATGGATTACCCGTATGTCCAATAAGCCATCGGTCAAGCTAGATCCACCTGCAATTTTGGCTTCATATCCCCACTGGGTTCCGTTGGCGATGGTAATCCCTAAAATCTGGTTAAACCGATGTGTTTGACCTTCAATGGTCATGGATACGTCTATGGGCTTTGGATATAACAACCCTTGCGTACTCAGTCGAATATAGGGCAGTAATCCTCGTCTTTTTGCAAAGGAAAATGCTTTAGAAACTTCGGCATCCAACCCTATTCCAGCAAGGTTAATAAAAGGTTGGTCGCTGAATAAGCCTGTATCAATCTCTCTTTCTACCCAGCTGGGAGCTTGCCTAAGAGCTTTTTCCAGCTTTAAGGGTAAACCTAAGTGACGGCTCAAACCGTTTCCGGAACCCCCTGGAATAATCCCTAGGGCAATTTTACGGTGAATTAAGTGCTGCGCGACTGCATTGACGCTGCCATCTCCACCGACGACATAGATGCGCTCTACTCCCTGATCTTCCCAGTGACGGATATCAGCGGCCAGCTGATCAAAATGGATAAGCTGGATATCATACGGGATGTGCAACTCTGAGTACACTGAATGTATCAGTGTCGTCACCTTTTCAGGATGGCGAATTTTTCCTGCAAGAGGATTGATCAGAAAAAGGTGCTTCATAGTCGGTTTATCGCGCCCATAAGTGGGTTTTATGCGAAAGTTTTCGTAAATTTAAGGGTTATATAATTAATCAAGGGAAATATTCAAACGTCTGATAATGAGTGATTTGGAGAAATCTAGGCAGGAGTATTCCGCCAACAATATCCAAGTTTTGGAAGGAATCGAGCACGTGCGCAAACGTCCTTCCATGTACATCGGCGATGTTGGCGAAAGAGGCTTGCATCATTTGGTCTATGAGGTAGTAGATAACTCCATTGATGAAGCCATGGCTGGCTTTGCAAGTGACATTTTCGTTACTATTCACCATGACAACTCGATCTCTGTAAGGGACAATGGACGGGGGATCCCCGTCGGGATCCATGATAAGGAGGGCCTTTCTGCCCTAGAACTGGTCATGACCCGCTTAGGAGCCGGTGGAAAGTTTGACAAGTCAACTTATAAAGTGTCTGGAGGTTTGCATGGAGTGGGAGTTTCTTGTGTGAATGCCCTTTCTAGCAATGCAGAGGTATTGGTATACCGAGATGGGAAGGTTCATGAGCAAACCTACGCAAAGGGAGTTGCCCAAGGACCTGTCACAGTGATTGGCGATACCGACGACCGAGGGACCTTTACCCGTTTTTGGCCAGATGATACCATCTTTACGGCCAGAGAGTACAAGTTTGACACCCTCGCTTCACGTCTACGTGAGTTGGCTTACCTGAATGCCGGGGTAAAAATTACCCTGGTAGATGAAAGGGAGCCTCTAAACGAAGAGGATCTCAAGAAGCCCGAGAATGAAGGCTATACTTTTTTGACCAAAGTGTTCTTCTCTGAGGGAGGCTTGGCTGAATTTGTGCAGTTTCTCGACCGAGGCCGTCAAGCACTTCATGAAATTCCTGTTCACTTTTCAGGGATTGACAAGGAGGGAACAGTTCCTGTCGAAGTTGCCATTCAATACAATTCTTCCTTTAGTGAGAACATCCACTCCTATGTCAATAACATCAATACCCATGAAGGGGGGACCCACGTTTCTGGCCTCAAAGCAGCTTTGACACGGGTACTAGGTGGTTATGCTGAACAAGAGGGATACCTAAAAAAGGTGAAGTTTAAACTCACGGGGGATGACTACCGCGAAGGCCTGACCTGTGTGATTTCAGTAAAAGTTCCAGAACCTCAGTTTGAGGGGCAGACCAAGACCAAGCTAGGAAACAGTGAGATCGCGGGTATCGTGAGTGGGATTGTGGCGGAGCGGATGAAGGATTATCTAGAAGAGCATCCTCAAATTGCCAAGCGAATCATTCAAAAAGTACTCATCGCGGCGGAGGCTCGTCATGCAGCTAAGAAGGCTCGTGAGGCGGTTCAGAAAAAGACCTCTAGCATCGGAGGAGGCTTGCCTGGTAAGTTGGCCAACTGTTCCAGCCGAAAAGCAGAAGAGTGCGAGATTTACCTGGTGGAGGGAGACTCTGCTGGGGGCTCGGCTAAGCAGGCCCGTGACCGGCGCTACCAGGCCATTCTGCCTTTGAGGGGAAAGATTCTCAACGTGGAAAAAGCACACCCTAGCCGAATCTACGAAAATGAGGAGATCAAAAACATCATTTTGGCCCTCGGTATTACGGGGGTTGGGCAGGAAGAAGAGCTCAACCTTGACCGTCTGCGCTACCACAAGGTGGTAATCATGACGGATGCAGACGTAGATGGTTCCCATATTCGGACCTTATTGCTGACGCTCTTCTATCGCAACATGTTGCCTTTGATCGAGGCGGGTTACGTCTACATTGCCCTACCGCCTCTATATCAAGTGAAGCGGGGGCAAAATAAGTCTAAGTATTGCTGGACAGAGGAAGAACGGCTAGCCGCTATCCAAGAATTGGGTGGAGGCGACGAAAGCAAAGTCCATGTGCAGCGTTACAAGGGCTTGGGTGAAATGAATCCTGAGCAGCTTTGGGATACCACGATGAACATTCAAACGAGAACACTCCAGCGGGTAAGCATTGAAAGTGCTGCTGATGCGGATCACCTGTTTTCTACCCTAATGGGAGACGAGGTGGCTCCCCGCCGAGAATTTATTGAGCGGAATGCCAAATACGCAAAGATAGATCTCTAAGGAAATAAATAGACTCAACGAGACTTGAAGCATCCTCGGCCTAGTAAGTATGGTCGAGGATTTTTTTTATCCCATTACTCGCTCTAAAATTAGGCCGATGGCAGCCAACGCAATCAAAGAAGACAAGACGTAGTTCCACCAACGCAGAGCGACTCCTAAACGCGAAATGACGACCCACCCAATCAGCATGGTGGCCAAAACGATGAAAACCTGTCCCACTTCTATTCCTAGGTTAAACATGAGCAAGGGCCCAGGGATACAAGTCGACTCTCCCAAGAGCATTTTTAGGTAGTTGCTGAAACCCATCCCGTGAATGAACCCGAATCCTAAAGCCAATACGTAATTGACGGAAAGCTTTTGCTCTTTGTCAGAGCTAGATTGAAATAAATTATGAACAGCCGTGATAAGAATGGTGATCGGTATCAAGGTCTCTATCAAGGCTGAATCTATGCTCAGAATATCTAAGGCAGACAAAGCTAAAGTCACGGAGTGGCCTATGGTAAAAGCGGTGACTAAAATTAGCACTTTGCGCCAAAGTTTCAGTTCGAAAGTGGCGCACAGCGCGACCACAAAAAGGATGTGGTCGTATCCGTTCGGATCTAGAATATGTTCAAAGCCA
>CAZFPQ010000066.1:3659-28279 GCA_964521065.1 uncultured Bacteroidia bacterium
GGAAATATAGCCCACTTCCTTGGAAACAGTTGATCAGTCCATTCATAGATTGAGGGAGTTTTCGCTAACTTATTCTAAGAAGTAAAGCTTGATTCACAGCAAAATTATAAATTTTTTGCTCCTCTTGTAACCATGCAAGCCCACTTGGTATCTAACCCCAAAGAAGCGAGTAAATTTAACCTCTCTAACTATGCATCCTGGAGAAGTATTAGGTATTCTAATTTCAGCCTTGGTGGCCATTACCGTGATTGTGACCATCGGCTTGACCTGGCATCACGCCAGAAAGGCGAAGCACCTAGAACGTATGGCTATGATTGAAAAAGGAATGAACCCGCATGAAGTGGAGACCTCCTTTAATGGTGTGCGAGGGATTCACATTCCCGGTTGGATGAAGATCAGTTCTACAGCAGCTGGCTTAGGCGTCGGATTCATGATCAGTGGTCTGCTCACGTCTATGTTCCCTTTTGCCGATGGACCCATGACGGTAGGTCCCTTGCTGTTGATGGGGGGAGTGGGCCTAGGATTACCTTATTTCCTTACCGCTTATTTCCAGACCCATGGCCAAACCCAGCGAGGCTGAATTGATTGACTGGGTATTAGAGGGCAAGGTGAACTATTTTCGCCCGCTGATCGAGACTCATCAGGAGCTGGCCTATCGCATGGCCTACCGCCTGATGGGTCAGGCTGATTTGGCCCAAGAAATGACCCAAGAAGCCATGGTGAAAGCCTTCCAAAAGCTACATCAGTTTCGGGGAGATGCCTCCTTTGCGACTTGGCTGGGACGGATCGTGACCACTACCTGTCTCGGATATTTGAGGAAAGAAAAACGGCGTCCTGAGCAGATAGAATGGCAAGGACAAGACTTTCAAGTGGAGCCTAAAGGGCAACAACAACTGGAGGATGCCGATCAAACTCGGGCCATCCAGGAAGCCCTGACCGCACTTACTCCCAAAGAGAGGTTGGTCTTGCAAATGTTTTACCTAGATGAAATGAAGGTGGATGAAATCCACCAGCAAACCGGAATTTCAAAATCCAACATCAAAGTCTTACTCCACCGTGGACGAAAAAATTTTAAGATGTATTTTCACCCTGAGAATGTACTACCTCTAACTCAAGAGCATGGAAATCAAACCTGATCCAGACCTGAGCCAGCTATTGCGGCAATTGGATGAGCCCTCTCCTCCCGAGGGTTTGGTAGAGGTCTCCATGGACCGCATCTTCGCTTTAGCCCGTGAACAGCGCTCCAGTCTTATGGTATGGAAAAAGGGGCAACGTATTGGCCTATTTTCCCTTTCTCTCAGTATTTTATTGGGGGTTGTTGGACTCCTGATTAATCAGACCGGCTACGAGACAATGACGACTGATATTCCCTCATGGGTCCAGACCTTGGGTCTTACCCTGGTAGCGGCAATTTTATTCTGGCAGATTGACGCCATCCTGTCTGTTTTCCTAAAAGGGAAGCAAAGCCCTTCGGAATAGTCACTTTTGGCTAAATGGAGAGAGATTCTAAGGCCTAATCTTTCTTCTTTTTTCGACCAAAAGTATAGTTGGCCCCAAGTATGAGACTGATGGATTGAGTTCCCATCGGTGAGATAGCTGGCAGAATATTCCCCAAAGACCCATAAAACTGCATAGGACCAAGGTTGAGCCTGCTATGAACGCCCAGCATACTTTGATAACGGAAGTCATAGGTATAGTTTAACCCAAAGGTCAGCCACCTGCCTGCGTGTAATCCCGTCCAAGCGCTAATCGCTTGGGTCTGGGTCCGCTGGTAGTATTCACCTGTCCAGGCCAAACCAAGGCTCAAGAAGCGAAATATCCGATACTGTGCACTCAGGTAAGCGCGTGCCGGGAGTCCTGTTTCGAATCTTTCCCCCTGCTGTTCAATTCCAAAACTACCGCCTAGAGAATCCGCAAATCTTTCAAATTCTGCAGAGAAGTTTTCCTGCCAATTGGAATCCACGAGGTTGATCCATCCAGCCCCAATGGGATCTAATCCTTCGAACCTTAATGTACGCTCTACTTGGTAGCTGCCTGCTGCCTGCCTCCAATTAATACGACCTAAGTCGATGATAGAAGCCGAAAGTTGTAGGTTGGCTATGGGTTCATATTGGACGCCTAGGTCAAAGGCATATCCTGGATTGCTAAGCCCAGCCCATCCAGTAGGGGTAAATTGCCCTTGCCCCTGAACCAAGTCCACCAGATTCTCTACCCCTAAGCCCAAACTGCTGCTGGCCATGAAGGTATACTTGGTCTGGAGCTCAATCTGATAAGCCTCAGACTGGGTGAGCAAAGAAATTTCATTTCCAGTAGGAGCACTTGAGAGGTGAGCTACTCCGCCAAGAAGTTTGATCCTTGCTCCAACCCTCCATTTTTTACCTATGTTTCTGGCGAGGCTAAGAGCATATTGATGATAGTTGGTGGCATTTAGCCTAGGAGTAAGATCGAGGGTTTGATCTAAGTAGGCTGCATTTCCATTCAAGGCCAGCCTAAATAAATTTTTGGGATAGGCCAATAAAAACTCGCTATGGTTCGAAACGTGAAATCCTAACTGCCATGGTCCAAGGTGAAAAGCTGTACCCAGTAATAAGGCTTCGGTTCGTCCCCTAAAGACCCCCATCTCGGGCATTCTTTCTAGGGCCAGATAGGGATCGAGACGCCAGGCGCTTTCTTCTGGATTGCTAACTAAGTCCTTTACTCGAAATCCTGAATGGTACACATCTAATCCCACCGTAGGGACAGGTACCGGAAGCATCAATTGGAAGCGAGCCTCTTGCCTAATGGCGGGGTTGGTCAAGGTACTCTGATAGGTCCAAGGCATGAAGTGTAGACCGAGGCGGTGTTGGCTTAGGCTACATAAGGGAAGCAGGGCTAGGCAACTGAGGAAAAGTAATTTTTTCAAGGAGAGGGACTTAGTTTTCAGTGGAGAGATTTAGGTCGGCTTTTAAGCCTAGAGTGAGTCCAAGACTGAGCTCACGCGTGATGCGGACGGCCTGCGCACCCTGATTACTGGTTTCTAAACTGGCACGAAATTCCAATTGTCTAGCCTCTTGCAATTGGGAATACCGACTTGACTCGATAGAAATGAGATGTTCTGCAGCTTGGGCGGAGATAACTCGACCCTCTGTGTCAACCTGGGCTGGGGCTAAGAGGAGGTCGCTGCCCTGGAACAAGGAGTCCAGCCGGATGCCTTGTGCATCGATGAAGTATACCTGACCATGGATGGCCATGGGAAAGCCATTTTGGGTGACTAACTTGAGTTCTATTTGAGACAGTGGGTCAAGATCCGGCCACTCCATATCGAAGTCTATGACCTGGTCGAAATGAACTTCTTTGGCCTGAAATATCAAGGGGAGATCAAACTCAGCTTCCCCCTGAATGCCGGCTGAATCAGTAATGAAATAAGGTCCTTGATTCTGACCGAGGCTGTAGCGCCAACCGAATTGTAGGCGATCAGGCATAAAACTTAGTAGCTCGGGTAGGTCGGAATTTTGATGATTGATTTCAATAGGAGTGGATACGACCTCTCCGCGCTGGGTAAGGGATGGATAATCTAATAGAATGCCCTCGGTAAGGGGATTCGCTACAGATAAGACAGCATCTGCCTCATTTTTTAAGGCAATAAGCTCATCAAGTTTGACCAGCATTGGCGCCCCTATCCCATGGGAAAGGGTTAAGGTTAAGTTAGGTTCTGAGAAGGAGAAATCTGCTTGAGGAGCGTAGGTTGAGAACCCAAGGTCAAACTGGGTAGTATCTCTTAACAAAACCGGTTCTCCAAAATGCCCAACTGCGTAAGCAAAGGCCAACTGTTCCATTCCTAATCCAAATTGGCTGGGACTTATCTCAGAACCATCAGATTGGCGAATGACTCGACTGGTATAGGAAAGCTGACCTTGATCGAACTTTAACAGAGCATTGACCAAATCAATACCTTGCTGACCTCTTAACTCCAAACTAGCTCCCTCAAAGTCGATAGACCATTGGGCTCCCAAGACTTCGTCACGTTCGATCTGAGGAAAGGTCAGCTCTAACCGGTACTGATCTGACTGAGGCATGACCAAACTTAGTTCTAATTGCCCCTGCTTTACCATGGCCTCATCTAGGTCCCAGCCCCCAAAGCTCTGGGCTGGAATCATTCCTGTTTGGTTGACCGATGGGAAAAAAAAGCTTCCGACGTTCAAATAGTCGGTAATAGCTGTATCATATAGCGAAAGGCTATACTTCAGGTGGAGCAAACCCTCATCATCTACCGTAAGCCAGCTTTGATCAGCGGCTAATCCTTGTTGAAGCCAGCCCAAACTGACCTCTGTATCCAACAAGGGTAGGGCGAGATTTGGTTCATACTTGATTTCTTCAATGGAGGGTATAGGCTGGCAGGCACTGAACAGAATGAGGAGGAGAGCAAGAGGCCAAAGGGAGGCCATAGTTTTTCGGGCCATTTGAGGAATATTCAAGGTAGTTAGACCGATGGTGTAATGGCCTACAATTTTTTGAATATTACGAAAAATGGAAAATCTAAATCATTCGGTAAATTACATACCTTCCTCCGCCGCAAACTCAAGCCAGGTTAATGAGTCACTGTTTCGACCGATTAATAGCAGCGTTCTGCCCGCAAGGTTTACATAGACCATGTCCCGAATTTCCCCTTTGACATCGAGATTTTTATGCCCGTGTTGAGAGCTTGGGCCTTGGGGGCTACCCCACAGCAAGTGCCCTAGACTCGCGTCATAGCGACCTCTTTTGGGATCTACTCCAAAAAAGTTGCCTCCTAAAACCAAGTCTTGAATTCCATCTTGGTTGAGATCTTTGGCCGCAATTCCATAAAGAGGAGCTACCTGGGTAGCCCGTGGCAAGGGATGAGGAATGAACTGATCTCCCTGCCGTTCAAACCAGGTATGGGCAAAGGTATATACCTCGTGGTGGACCGCTTGACTTAGTTGTTCAGGGGTAAAAAGATCCTTGATTCCAGCCTCGGCGTAAGTCTGATAATTGGGGTAGCGCCGACGTAAGTTAGGGAGTTGCTTGAGTAACTCATCCCTAGGATGCCAGGGGAAACTTCTTCCTTCACGGAAGTAACACAGGATGGGATCGCTGGCCCCATTGCCATCAAAATCGCTGACGTACAGCGCACAGGGAGAAGAAGGAGTAGCCTGTAGAGAGGAATTGAACCCTAGGTTTGTGGCTACTAAGTCTTGGTCTCCATCTCCATCTAGATCCGCTAAGGCCATTCGATTCCACCAGCCATGAGTCGAATCTGGAAAGACCCCTTCTTTAAGTCGGAGGCTACCGCCTTCGTTGTGTAACAAGGTCAATGGCATCCATTCCCCAACTGCTATGAGATCTGGGTCTCCATCATGATCATAGTCATGCCATAAAGCGTCTGTAACCAGACCCAGACTCCTAAGAACTGGGGCCAAGCTATCGGTCATGTCTGTAAAGCTACCAGCTTGGTTGATAAGCAAGAATGAGGGAGGGACCATTCCATATTGACCTGTGATACTGTGTACGCCTATGAAAAGGTCTATGTCCCCATCTCCATCCACATCTGCCGGGGTAGCGTGGCTACTATTATGGGGCATGTGAGGCAGGGCGCCTTCTTTCACTTGAAAACGGCCATTTTCATTAAAGAACAAGCGATCTTGCTTGCGGGCATCATTGCCATAAAATTCATGCCCTCCGCAGGCTACATATAGGTCTAGGTCGCCGTCTTGATCTGCATCAAAAAATGTGGCTGCCACTTCTTCCTGATGGGAGTAGCTAGCCCAAGTACTTCCTTGATCAGGCTGAAATTTACCTGAAGAGGTCTGTAACAACAGTTGTCCAGACTGACCTGCCGGACCAGGTAGATACAGATCTTCAAGCCCATCTCCATTGGCATCGCCTTTTGCGATACGGGGCCCCTGAGTAGATAAGCGATGTGGAATCAAGGGTTCCCGATTGAAGTCGGGGAGCTTGTTTTCCATATGGGTCCAGTTTTGCAGCAGGGGCGCAGAAACCGCTTGGAATGAGGAAGTCCCTGAGGGGGATATTTGAGGTGACATGCCGCTTGAGGACGTAGCAGAATCTTGTTTGAGGGTGATGAACCGCAGTCCTTTTAAGCTGTATAGGCGCTGAGTTTTGCGGTCAGGCCATTTGATTAACAAGCTATCTACCTGTGTGGTCCCTCCTAGACCAAAGTGGAGCCAACCCGGTTCTACACATGATTGGAACCCCCGGGTGGGATAATGCTCTTGGAATTGGGGCCCCTCCTTGGTCCATAGCCAAACCCGGGCTCCGATCCCAAATGGATTAAGGGAGTCTCCCTCCAGCTTGATGCCGAGGAAATGACTGCTGTCCTGCTGGATACTTTGGTTTTCATATAAAGAAGCCCTGGCGTTCAGGTTGTTGACCACTAGGTCCAGATCGCCATCTCGATCCAGATCAGCGTAAACAGCACCGCTGGAGAAGCCCGCTTTGGCCAAGCCCCAAGCTTTTGCTTCGGATTGGAAATTAACCCCTTGTAGGTTACGAAAGGCAAAATTAGGCTGGGGCAAAGAGGGCATGCGCTGGATAAAAGACAAATCAGCTTCACTGGGTTCACCATTTAGCTGCCGGGTAATGGCTGGATCAGAAATAAAGCTGATATAATCCATGTCATCAGGTCGCCTATAGATGCCGTTGGTGATATACAGATCTTTCCAACCATCGTTATCGAGGTCGCAAAAAAGAGCAGACCAACTCCAATCGGTCGCATCAACGCCCATCATTTGAGAGACTTCTTGGAAGTTTCGTTGGGTTGATTGGACCTGAAGGGCGTTGTGGGCATATTGATAATAGTACCCAAAACTGAGTTTATAAGCGTAGCGATCAAAGGATTCAGGAGCCTGGGAAGTCTTCCTTACAAATTCTTTGTACGGTTTCATGTCGAGGGTGATGAGGTCTGCCAGCCCATCATTGTTGATGTCCGCTACATCACCTCCCATGCTGAATTTGCTGGTATGGCCAAAGTGTTCCCTCAGACTTTCTTGAAAAGTACCATCTCCCTGGTTGAGGTAGAGGTAATCATCTTCGTGGAAATCATTGCATACATAAAGATCAGGCCATCCATTTTGATCGATATCTGCCGTAAGCACACCTAGGCCATAGCCTAGACGGCTGCGGTAAATTCCTGCTTCCCTGCTCACATCCACAAATTTGTTGCCCTCATTGCGTAGCAATCGGTTCCCTGCTAGGGAGTCGGGGGTAGCTCGCTGACTGGCCGGACCAACAGTCTCACTGGGTCGGATGCTATGGTTTAACTGAAAGCAGTCTAGATCTCCATCTCCATCGTAATCAAAAAAGCTACTTTGGGTGGCGTATCCAGATTGGGCCAAACCCCAGTCCAGGGCTACTTCTTCAAATTTCGCCTCTCCAAGATTTAGAAACAGTTCGTTTCTTCCCTGTTGACCCAAAAGGCCAGAGACATTGCTGACGTAGATATCCAATTGCCCATCGGCATTGATGTCTATGAGGCTTACGCCCGTAGACCAATCACCACTGCCTGCCACTCCTGCGGATTCAGTCACGTCTTCGAAAGTCAGGTCCCCACGATTTAGGTATAGTCGATTGGGACCCTGATTTGCTGTAAAGTATAAGTCTGGTAGCTCATCTCCATTTAGGTCTCCTACAGCTACTCCGCCGCCATTGTAGAAATAGGGATAGTTCAGGATGTTGAACTCTACCTCAGGTTTGACTTTGTTGGTGAAGTCTAATTGGGAAATAGATGGGCTCCGTAGGCGAAACCTCGCTGGGGGGGCTTCTGGTGAAGTCTCAGGGATAGACGGGGCCTGGTTACATGCCAGCGATAATAGAACAAGGCCAAGCCAGATTAGATTGAAGCGGTAAAAACGCATGAAGCGAGACAGTAGGTTAGCGGAGCAAAGTTAACATTCCCTTGCGAAGCCGACGACTTTGGTCGGGAAATACCAGAATGGCGGACCAATAATAGGTCCCCGTGGGGGCTGGCCGGCCTTGGTAGGACCCATTCCAGCCCAGCTGGGGCTCATTGAATGGAATTTGAGAGGCAGAAAAGTGTGGTCGACCCCAGCGGTCAAATACCTGTAGAGATTGGATATTCCCCCTCCCTTCTGCCCGCAAGAAAAACCAATCATTCAGGGCATCCCCATTAGGGGTAAATACATTTGGGGCCCAGATGCCGCGGGTAGTGTCTACTTGGATCAACAACTCATCCTGCTGACGGCAGCCATACTCATCTTCTACTTCGACCTGTAGCAAGGTCTCTTGCAAGGGAGCTAATTCTGGGGCTGAGCAGGCATCACAGCTAAGTGGAGTAGGGGGGATACTTTTCCAAACGATGGAATTGAGGCGATCGCTGTTGTACTGCAAATTGATGTTCAAGGTGTCACCTTGCTGGATGCTTCGATTGGGACCCAAATCAATGAACAGATCATTGGGAACTCGACCTACCCAGATGCTATCTCTGACCGTGTCGCAAGCTTGGCTGGCCGTCGCTACATACCAACCTGCCTCGGTGACTGTGATGCTGGTACCTGTCTCTCCTGTATTCCAAGAAATTAGGGCCTCGGTTCCTGCTGGCAAGAGGGTAGCGGTCAGTTGACTTTCTTCCCCAAAACAAAGGAGACTATCTCCACCAACCTGCAGATCCAGACTTGCTACTTGAAAAAGGCTTGGATCTCCTATGCTTTCACTGTTTGGATCGTCTGAGAGAATGACTTCTCCAAGTCCCCAAGGCAAACTGTCAAAATGAGCTTGGGTAGACCAAGTCCCAGCAAAACTTGGATCTATATCAAAACTCAGAGTCAATTCTGATTCACCCAATTGTAAATATCGAATGTCCAACAGCAAAGACCCATCGGGGTTTAATTCGAAGCTGCTACTTCTAGGTTTGTTAATCAAATTCCTGAATCTTAAGCCAGCTGGTAGGGTATCAGTGAGGTTCACATCTTGGTAGATGAAACCGGCGCTGCTACGGATTCGGTAGGTAATCGTTAACGTATCACAAGTGGTTAACTCATTTGCATTGAATTCTTTTTCGAGGGTAATCCGGTAGGGACAAGCACAGGCGTCGGCTACCCCTGAGTGGGTGCCTTCTTGAAGAGGAAAGGCTTGTCCACTCCCTGCATTGATGCCAAAAAATTGAGTGGCACTGCTCCCATTTGGGCTTCCATAGCCAAATAGATTGTTTTGCTCATCAAAAAACAGGGCACCCATGCTGGTATTTCCAAGTGAAGGATAATTGTATGAACTAATTAAGCCCGAGCCAACCTGAACCAAGCTGGGCCTATTCTCATCAAATCCATATAAGACCCCGAAAAACGGGCTGTAAGCTGCAGCTGTAATGTAAACAGGCTCTACGTTGATGATGTCATTGCGGCCGATTCTGGCGTCAAGATCTACCCGGATGCTGTTGACCCAGCGATCCCTGGCGTTGTTGCCTTGATGGGCCATGACGCTAAATCTACGTCCAGTAGGGCTCATGAAGCCACTGGTGTAGCTCAGGTCGCTATCCAAATCGGCTGCCACTGATTTTACCTTTTCCACGGCCCCCGTGGCATCGATACGGACCAGATCTAGGTTTTTGACGTCTAGGGCGTACAAATGCCCATCCCAAACTGAGTACCCAATTGGCCCAAGCTGCCGAGTAGGTAAATCCACTAGGACCTGGGTGAATCTGGGACCATTGGGGCCAATCACTCCTTCCACGATTTTGCTGGATCCATTGCGCTGAAAACTCACAAAAAAGCTGCTGTCACAAGGGATGCGAACTTGAGCCAGGCCCAAACTCGGCAGTAGGGTTATCCAGAGAAGGCATAAGCTACTCGCAAGTTTGGCCAGCCAATTGAACGAATTGGATCTGTCCCTTTGCTCAATATGAAAATACTTGCAACTCATCATCATTTCGAACCGCCATCACCATTTTTCCCGAAGAAGTCTTCACCGGTATAAGCTGCCGAATGGCTCCTTCTAACCTAAGACCCGATTCCGCGGGAAGTTTCACCTCGTAGTTACCTTTGCCATCACCTTGCAACAATAATCCATAAGAGGCGTCATAGCGCCCCATTTCAGGTTTTACCTGAAACTGGTTGCCACCTAATAGCAAATCCGTATGTCCATCCCCGTCAAAATCTTCAGCCAAGATGCCGTATAAGGTTGAGACCTGGGCTTCAGCGGGGAGTCGTTTTAGGGTAAAATGTCCCTGGCCATCATTGAGCAGAAACGCTGACCCTAGCTCCCGAGCCACCTGGATGGTGGCCTGCTCCAGCAACTGTGGATTAAAAATCTCTTCCATGGTGCGCCCTGCATAGCTACTAAAACGCAGATATTTTCTCTTTAAGATGGGCATTTGTTTACTCAGGTCGTGTAGCCGTACGTATGGGAGAGATTTGCCTTCTTCTTCTCGGTACATGACAGGGTCTATTTGCCCGTTGCCATCAAAGTCATTGACAGCCATCTGAATAGGGAAGCTGTCACTGGCGGTGAAACGAGAGTTCAATCCGTGATTGCCCACCACAAAGTCCAGATCTCCGTCTTGATCTAGGTCAACGGCTTCTAGGCAGGTCCACCAGCCTTGCTTATTGCTCAAGCCCCCCTGTTCGGTCATGCGAACCAGTTTTCCAGCCTGATTGATGAATACTTCGGGTGCCATCCATTCGCCTACCACCATGAGGTCAGGTACCTGGTCACCGTTTAAGTCTCCCCAACTCGCGTCGGTAATCATGCCCAGGTCTGCTAATTCTGGAGCCAACCGGTCGCTGACGTTTTTAAATTGACCTTGCCCATCATTCTCAAGTAAAAAGCCACTAGCTGGCACCCCATAATTGAAGGGTTTTAGGCGTGCTCCTACGAACAAATCTTGATCCCCGTCGCCGTCAAAATCTGCGGCGGTAACACAGCTACTGCTTTGATAGGGGTTACTGGGAAGGGTCTGGGGTGATTTGACAAAGCGACCTCCCTGATTTAAGTAAAGTCGATCCCTTAAGCCTGAAGAAGATGAAGGAAGCTCAACCCCGCCACTGGCTACGTAAAGATCTAAGCGTCCATCTTGATTGGCATCAAAAAACAAGGCATCAACATCTTCGGCAAGTTGATCTGTCTCAAACAAATCCTTTTGTAGGCGAAGCCATTTGCGACCGGGCTGTTGTAACCATAGCTCTCCAGCCTGGTCCTTGGCCCCACCCAGGTAAATATCAGTCAGGCCATCGTTATTGATATCAGCGGCAGCTGCACAGGGACCTTCTGAGGACCGCATTTGGTAGAGAAGGCGATTGCGGTCAAAGTCTGAATAGCGGCTTTCTTGATGCTGATAGTCGAAGGTCGCTTGTTTTTGGGTGAAGAGAGTAGGTTCCTCGGGAGCTGAGGCTGGCTTCCATTGAAGACTAGCATCGGATTGACTTAGGTCTAATGTCTGATTGCTTGCCACATTGGTTAGGAGAGACATAGAATGGTCTGGCCAAATAATCTTTAAAGAATCCAGGCGATCTGTTTCTCCAAGGCCAAGCTGGAGTCCATAATCCATGGTAGATTGGAACCCGCGCATGGGCATGTGCTCTAGGTACAGCGTCTGATCAGCGGCGTAAGCAATGAGCTTGCTCCCAATGGCAAAAGGATTGTTCCCCGACCCTGTGAGGTTAATCTTTATCCAATGGTTTTCGGTATGTCGCTGTACTGCTTCTGAACGGTAGATAGCGGCCGGCATGTTGACATTATTGATGACCAGATCTAGGTCTCCATCGCCATCTAAATCACCATAGGCAGAGCCGTTTGAGAAACTAGGCTCGCTAAAACCCCAAGCCTCAGATAAGTCTTCGAAAGAGGGAATTCTTTGCTGTTTGCCTTGGAAGCCCATGTTTCGATAAGCATAGTTGGGTACCGGGCGTGAAGGGATGGAGTCTATGAGCCGCTTATAATCTACTTCCCCACCAGACAGAATCATGCGCTTGGTCTCACTGGCAGAGGCAAAGTTGAGATAATCTTGGTCGGTAAGGTCTTGGTAAATGCCATTGGCAATGAAAAGGTCTCTCAAGCCATCATTGTCCATGTCGAATAGCAGTGCTCCCCAGCTCCAATCGGTGGCTTCTACCCCAGCCATACGGCTTACCTCACTGAAGCTACCATCCCCATTGTTGAGGTGAAGCATGTTGCGGGTAAATTGATGGTAAAATCCATAACGCAAATTCAGTTGGTACTTATTCCAATCTTCGAAGGTCGTCACCTGCTTGAGGCGGGCATCTGGCTCTGGGAGCATGTCCGTGACAAATATTTCGGGTGCCCCATCTTGATTTAGGTCTGCCATGTCTGCCCCCATCGAAGCGGCACTAATGGCCCTGAACTGCTCCGTGAGGACTTCCTGGAAAGTTCCATCTTGTTGATTGAGATAGAGGTAGTCTCGTTCAAAAAAGTCATTTGAGACGTAGATGTCTTGCCAGCCATCTTGGTCTACATCGCCAACGGTGACCCCAAGCCCAAATCCAATTGCAGAACCATATATATGGGCCTCTTCGCTTACATCAACAAAGCGGTCTCCCTCATTGCGGAAGAGCTTGTCCCCTCCTACTTCATCGCGAATGGGGCGCTCATTTTTCCTCAAGTTAAAGCTGCCAATCGCTCGATAGGAATTGTTGAGCAAATAACAATCTAAGTCTCCATCTCGGTCATAGTCAAAAAAGGCCGCATGGGTGGAGAAGCCCCGGTCGGCTAATCCGTATTTTTCCGCTTCTTCAACGAAAGTAGGGATTCCCGCTGGATTGTTGCCCTGGTTAATGAAGAGTTCATTTTGCTTGTTGTCCCCGGCAATATCCCCAGAATTGCAGACATAGATGTCTATCAGCCCATCTCCATTCACATCCGCTAGGGAGACCCCGGTTGCCCAGGCTTTTTCTCCTTTCACTCCTGCTTCCTCAGTGATGTCTTTGAACTTAAAGTCACCCAGATTGAGATAGAGCCGATTTGATTCCATGTTGCCGGTAAAATACAAATCTGGCTTTCCGTCTTGATTGAGGTCCGCAATGCCGACTCCGCCCCCGTTGTAAAAATTGCGGTAGGTATAAATATTAAAATCCCGGTCGTAATGTAGGTCGTTCTGGAACTCTACTCCAGTATAGGAGGCAGGCAAGGCCTGAAACAAGGCATCACTGGTAGGAAGAGATGACTTGTTTTCCTCACATCCACTTAGGAAAATCAATCCTGCCCAAAGGGGAATGATGATAATAGGAAGCAGGAATTTCATTGGGCTTGTCTTTCGATTAGAGGGTTAGTAGGAGGGAAAAGGAGTCGATCCTTCTCTGTTTCCAATTTACTAAGGTCTGTGATAAGTAGCTTAGCAAATTGCTCGTCTTCTCGCGTAAGGGCAATCCTTCGGTTTCCGTCTATTTTGATCAACATGGGAGGAAGATTGGGAAAGTCAAAACGTCGAAACTCATTTCCACCGTACCACTTTTGGACCAAATCCTGGAGCTTGACCACTAGGCTATCGGATGAAGTTGCGGGTAACCAAGGTGCCCAGGTTTTATAGCCTACCAAAATAGGTACTTCGACGATGGCCTGTTCGGCTGAAAATTCAGGGTAGAAGTTAATCCTAGTCAAAGGCGTTAGATCTGGTAGGTCGTATTGTACTGATTCTTTGCGGGGACCATTCCGAATCAGCCCTCGCTGGTTTAGTTTCCAGCAAGTATCAATAAAGGCTTGCCGACTCATACCAAAATGTAGCCCTAAAAATAAGCTATCGTTCCGTATGCCTGAGTTCAGTTCCTCTTCAACCCAAGTCTCCTAAGGCGTTTCTGATTGACTCACGCAAGCACTGATCAGGATGAGGACGCTCAGCGCAACCAGCCATGATTGATGTATATACTTCATGAGGTTAAGCATACATTTATTTGATGGTGAATCGTTGTAATTGAGCGTTATTTCTGCTTACCAAGAGGGAGGAAGTAGATCCTTGTGTGAGTATGCTTAAGTCTCTGATCTCTCCTTTGATTGAAAGCCCACTCTCCACCGCAGAAATAGATCTGAATCGTTCATGGGGGTTTCCAGTGTTCAAAAGAACTAAGCCATAACTGGCATGATAGGCTCCTACTTCAGGCTTTGCCTCCCCAAAATTTCCTCCCAAGATCAGGTCAGGAAGCCCATCGTCGTTAAGGTCGGTTGAGGTAATGGCAAATACGGGAGCCAGCTGAGTTTCAATGGGCAAGGCATAACCAGTAAAATGCCCCTTGCCGTCGTTGAGGTATAAGGTACTCATGCTAGTGGTCACCTCATATACATTCACACCTGCTAGTTCTTGCGGAGTAAACATATCGCTGATTTCTTGTTCTTGGTAATTCTTATGCTTGAGATACTTTCGCTTGAGACTCGGTAGCTGGTTTACCAAGTCAGGCTTCAGCACCATCGGAAATGCTTTTTGGCCCTCGTAAACAGTGATAATTGGATCGATGCTGCCGTTCTGATCAAAATCCTTGACGTAGAGTCGGGCTGGCTGATGAGGAGCTACTTCAAAACGAGAATTCAATCCCCAGTTTCCCGCAACCAAATCTTGATCTCCATCTCCATCTACGTCTACAAGGTGAATGCTTCGCCACCAGCCTTGGCTATTGGGAAAGGCCAATGAGTCTTTGGTTAATTGCTTTCCCTCATTTTTAAATGCTTGAATACCAATCCATTCCCCTGCGACTACCAAGTCTAAATCCTTGTCTCCATCCAAATCTACCCAAGCAGAAGCGGTGATGAAGCCGAGTTCAATCAATTCGGGTGCAAAGCTGGGGGTCTTATCCTCAAAATTACCTTTCCCGTCGTTGATGAGCAATCGGCCATCTACAGCCTTACCAAAGCTAAAAGGCAACAAACGGGTTCCGATAAACAAGTCTACGTCTCCATCTTGGTCGTAATCGGCAGCAGATAAGGTCCCGGTGCTGCGCATGCCGGCCGCCTGTAGGGCTTCTTTATTTCGACGGAAATTCGCTCGACCATCGTTTAGATATAGCCTATCCCTTAGGGCGGAACTGCTTGGGGGGAACTCGTTTCCCCCGCTAGCCACGACCAAATCAATGCTGCCATTGCCATCTGCATCAAAGCAGGCGCAATCCACATCTTCAGAAATGGCATCCGCAAGGAAATCAGGAGACTCTTTGGGACGAAAGTCCCCATTCGGAGTCTGGATCAACAATTGTCCTGCTTGTTCTTTGGCTCCCCCAATGAACAAATCGATTCGTCCATCACCATTGAAATCCGCTTGGCAGGTTTTGGGGCCCTCGGTTGAACGCATATGGAAGAGTAGGCGATCTCGGCGAAAATCCTGGAAGTCGTTTTCTTTATGGGTAAAGGGTAGGGGAGTAGGACCTGAAAAGTACTTTTCTTGTTGCGATGGCAGCTTGAAATCTAAATCCAAGTTCTCGGCGGAGAGGGTCGCCTGATTTATCTGATGATATCGATCTATGTCTAGGCCAAAATGGCGACTCGTTTTTCCATCTGCCCATTCTATGATGAGGCTGTCTACTTGGTCAATGGTACCCAATCCGATCAAGATTCGGGGATCTACGCAACTTTGGAAGCCACGCATAGGGGCTAGCTCTTCATAAAATATTTTTCCCCCAGCGAATAGGTTGACCCTACTTCCGAGGGCAAACTGATTGGGTCCTTCGGACCTCAAGTTCAGACCCAGCCAATGATGCGTGGTCAACGTGTCTGCTTCGTTGCGATAGAGAAAGGCTGGCATGTTGACGTTATTGACCACCAGATCTAGGTCTCCATCGTTGTCCAAATCTCCATAAGCAGAGCCATTGGAGAAGCTGGGTTGGGCTAGTCCAAGCGCTTGAGCTTGGTTGCTAAATTGAGGGAAGCCCTGCCCCTGGCCAGAACTTTGTTGGAAGGCATAATTGGGTAAAGCCTGAGACGGAATGGAATCAATCAGGCGTTTGATGACATTTTTCTCTTTGCGTAGGATACGCCGTATGGCTTCGGGCGAAGCGGAATAATTGATGTAATCCTGATCCGTGAGGTCTTTGTAGATGCCGTTGGCGACGAAGATATCCCGATAGCCATCGTTGTCAAAGTCAAACATCAAAGCCCCCCAACTCCAATCGGTACCTTCCATGCCCGTCAAGCGGCCGATCTCACTAAATGTTTGATTTTGGTTGTTGAGCTGAAGTACGTTACGGGTGTGCTGGCGGTGGTAACCCTGCTGAATATTTAGCTGATACTTATCATAGTTTTCAAACATGGTCTTGCTCTTCATGCGGGCATCCTTCTCGGGAAGCATGTCCGTCACAAAGATTTCAGGGTAACCATCGTGATTGAGATCTGCCATGTCTGCTCCCATGGAACTGAGGCTGATTTCAGGCATTTGATCCGTCAAAGTTTCGGCAAAAGTTCCATCTTGCTGATTGACGTATAGATAATCTCGCTCAAAGAAATCATTGGATACATAGATGTCTAGCCAACCATCACGATTCACATCTCCGATCGTGACCCCTAAGCCAAAACCAATGGCAGAGGTATATATGCCTGCTTCATGGCTGACATCCCTGTAGCGATTCCCTTCATGGCGATACAGCTTGTTTCCACCTAGGCTATCGGGGATTTCTCTTAAGCCTTTGATGAGATCGTAGCCACTGGTGGAGCGGATAGAATTGTTGAGGAGGTAGCAGTCTAGATCCCCGTCTCGGTCATAGTCAAAGAATACCGCATGGCTAGACAATCCCAAATCATCTAAGCCCCAATCCGCTGAAGCTTCAATGAAGGTGACCATCCCTTGGGCATCAGGATTGCCCTGGTTGATGAAGAGCTCATTGTTTCGGTTCTTTCCTTCGGGAGCTCCTGATTTGCACACATAAATGTCTAGCCAGCCATCGCCATTGATGTCAGCTAAACTGACTCCACTTGACCAAACATCGGGACAGTTGACGCCGGCTTTTTTCGCTACTTCTTTGAAGGCAAAATCACCTTGATTGAGGTACAATTGGTTGTCTACTTGGTTGCCACAAAAGTAGAGGTCGGACAAGCCATCATTGTTAAGATCACCTATGGCCACTCCCCCTCCATTGTAGAAATTCTTGAAGGTGTATGGGTTAAATTCCTCCGAATAGCTTAAGTCATTTTGGAAATCAATACCCGTAAACTCCTTTTCTAGCTGAGTAAAAAGGGTAGAAAGTTCTGGTTCCTCGCGTTCAGTATAGGAACTACACCCCCATGATCCTGTCACCAGTATGAACCCTAGCCAAGCAATGGGTAGAAGTCTATTTGTGAAGCGGTGAATCATGGATAAATAGGTTGATCAGATGGGTCGATGAGAGGAAAGGTTGGATCGCCAGCAACGTAAAAAGCGCAAAGCAAGACTTCAAGTTATTTTCCTTTCGTCTAGTAATTCTTTTTACAAAAATGCCTAAGTCATATGGCCACCTTCTCCTGACTTTGTTCGCAATCTGCTAAACTCTCCATCTCTCAAGGTCTTCGAGAGAGAAAAAAAGGCAAGTGGCCATAAACGACCACTTGCCCAAATAAAGTCTATCCTAACTTATTAGTAGCCAGGGTTTTGAACCAGATTGGGGTTAGCCTGTAGCTGGTTCTGTGGGATTGGGAAGATGGTCAGGTTATCGCTGCCATCCACTTCTTTGAAGTCCCAAGCATCTCCATACGCATCAAAGCGGATCAGGTCTTGACGACGCCATCCTTCGTAGAAGAACTCACGACCACGCTCAGCAAGGAGGTTCTCATCAGTTAAAGCAGTAAATCCTTCTACACCCGCACGAGCGCGAACTTGATTCACTAGATCCAGTGCCTCAGTGCTACCAGCGTTCATGCGATACATGGCTTCAGCCTTGGTCATCAACATGTCGGCATAGCGCAAGATTGGGAAGTCATTAGGCATGTTACGCGTAGAACCGTTGGTAAAGCGGTACTTGTAGATACGTACACCTGCCTGACGGAAACAGTTAGGGAACTGCTCGTTGATTTCAGGAGTAAAGGTCAATGGAAGCCCGTCTGGGTCACCATCGTCCTGGCTATCCTCGATGCGATCACCGCTAGCAGAGAACTGAGGACCAGCAAGGAAGTTTCCGGCTACACCTGCATTTCCAGAAACTCCTTTACGAGAGTCAATGTCTTCATAAGAGTTGTAAAACTCCTGCAAAGAACAGTAACCGTTCCAAGGCTGCTCCTGCGTGTTGAAGGTTTGCTGGCTCTGGTAGTGCAGAGTCATTTGTACCAAGTTGAATCCTTGGCCAAACTCTTCGTCATAAGGAATAGCCAAGATGGTCTCAACTCCTCCAGGACCATTGGTAGGGGAGAAGTTTGCGTGGTAGTCAGCCTCTAGAGCAAATAGTCCTGAGTTGATTACTTCGTCAGCCGCAGCTACTGCGTCAGCGTAGCGATCTTGACCCACGTACACCTCAGCGTTGAGGTACAACTTAGCCAATAGAGCCTGTGCGGTGTAGTAGTTCATGCGACCATAGGTAGCAACGCTGTTTTCACGCAGCAAGCTTTCAGAAGCAGCAACCAGTTCTGACTCAACGAATGAGAAAACTTCAGAACGAGGACGAGTTTCTGGGTTAGCTGGCGCGTCGGCAAACCCAGTTACGATGGGAACGTTGCCATAGGCGTCAAGTAGCCAGAAGTAATACAGAGCACGTAAGGCACGAAGTTCTGAGATGAAGGCTTCAGCTACAGTTGCATCTAATACACCGTCAGCTACGATTCCATCAAGCTGAGCAATCAGACGGTTACAAGTAGCAACTCCTCCATACAGGAAGTTCCAGCCATTATTTACTGATTCTTCGTTGGCATTGTACTCGTGGTCATGTACACGTAGCCATTGCCCACCGTCAAACCAGTCAGATCCACGCTGTGGGATCATGGCCTCATCAGTAGCTATTTCCTGTAAAGAAAAGTAGGAGTTGTGGTTCATCAGGGGATACAAGCTGGTATAAGCCGCTCCCACCAAGGCAATTGCTTGCTCTTCGGTTTGGGGGAACTGATCCGCCGTGATGTCAGAGAATGGTTGTTCAGTTAGATCCGTACAACCCTGGTTCAGTGGCACAATTACGAAAGCCATGAGAACCAAAAGGATGATCGAAAACTTTTTCATCACTTAATTTTGTTTGGTAGTCCAAGACTATCAAGAAACATAGAGTTTCTCTAATTTGTTTGAAAAAATCTGAGTTTATCAGATAAGCAAGGGTAGAAAAAGATCTACCCCTGCGGGTTCGTCGATTAGAAGTTCAAGTTTACCCCAGCGGTAAAGGAGCGGGTACGGAAGTAAGTATTCCGACGATCCAAACCGGGAGCCAATGGTGAAGCATTGAACTCACGAGCGGCACGACCACCATTGTCAGAAGATCCTGGGTCGTTGTAGCGGATAGATGGATCAACTCCACTGTAGTTGGTCAAGAACAATAGGTTCTGACCGGATAGGTATACACGAACTTTGTTGAATCCAGAGCTTGGGTTCACGTTGAAGTTGTATCCGATGGAGAAGTTGTCCAAGGCTACGTAGTCAGCATCTTCAACGTAGTAGCTGTTGAATTCTGGGGTAGCGGTCAAGCTTTCTTGGAAGAAAGGAGTTACGACCAAGTTGTCAACTGTACGAGAGTTCAAAGGCTCGTAGAATACGCGGTACATGTTGGCCAAGTCATGACCAAATACACCACGGATGAAGAAGCTGAAGTCTAGGTTTCCAAACTTGAAAGTATTCTGGAAGTTCAAGGTGAAATCGGGTAGACCGTTACCAATTACAGTGCGGTCGTCATCATCGATGTCACCATCTCCATCTTGGTCAATGTAGTTGTATCCACCGTCTTCATTCACTGGATTTGCTTCATCAACTTCCAATCCGTAGAACAGGCCTAATTGCTGTCCAGGGAAGATGCGCTGAGTAGGGTTGTTGTTCAAGCCAGGTGCGCCAGGAGAAGTTCCAGGATCTTCAAAGAATGGGTTTTCACCACCAGAGAAGAAGCTAAACTCAGGATTTTCAACATCTAGGGTGTCTAGAACAGTGTTGAATGAAGAGAAGATGATGCGTGGCTCATAAGACATGCGCTCGTTGCCAAATAGGTACCCTACACTGGCTTCAACACCAGAGTTTACCAATGCTACGTCTTCTAAGTTTACCCAAGTACGGTCTGCAAAGTTAGGTGGTACAGGTACGATAACTTCAAAGATGAAGTCACGGGTAGTACGCTGGTACACGTCAATGGTACCGGTCAATTTGTAGTCCATGAAAGCAAAGTCAACTCCGACGTCGATCTCCGCTTTTTGCTCCCACTTCAAGTTGGGGTTGGCGTTCCGGTTCGGACCGTAAGCAGGTACATAATCTCCATCGAAGAAGAAGAAGTTCTGCTGACCGTAGGTCTGAAGGCTCAAAAGACTCTGGGGAGGAATGTTACCAGTTACCCCGTATCCAGCACGTAGCTTCAGTTCATTAACTGTGCTGCTGCTGATCAAGTTAGCTAGGTTTACACCCGCAGATACAGCTGGGAAATTACCCCACTTGTTGTTATCACCCAGACGGCTGGCGCCTTCACGACGTAAGCTAGCCATCAAATAGTAGGTGTCGTCAATGTTCAAACGCGCGCGGCCAAAGAATGCGATCACGCGATATTCTGAACGGGCACCACTTCTTCCAGGATTGGAGAATAGGTTGGTGTTATCCGTTGCAAAGAATGGATTGAAGTAGGCAGTTTGGTTAGATACAATGTCACCGGCCTGAACACCAAAGTTTTGGTTGTCAAATTGCTGGTAAGAGTATCCACCCAAGATGTCAAGGTTGGTGTTTCCAAAGTCTCCGTTATAGTTACCAGTCAAGTCAAACTGCTGGTTGGTACGGTCTTCAGAAAAACGCTCCAAGTATCCATTCTTGTTGAATCCACGGAAGTATGCTTCCTTTTCATAGAATTGACCAAAAAGGTCACTTTCCTGCTGGATAGAGTAGAAAGCAGAAGCTTTCAAACCTTTCACCAACTCATATTCAGCACGACCACTGATCAAGAGGCGCTTTAGGCGGCCTTCATTGATTCCTTGCTCCTGAATAGCTACAGGGTTAAAGTAGTCGAAGTTCTCAATTTGATTGTAACCGCCGTAACGGTTGAAGATATCCGACTGGCTAGCTTCGTCAGCTAGAACGTTAGCGGTAGGAGTAAAAGTAGTAGCGTAACGGAAGGCTTCGCTGAATCCGAAAGTCGAACGGCGATCAGTCGCAGCAAGGTTAACCGTAACAGCTAGTCGATCTCCAAAGGCCTTTTGGGTAAGGTTTAAACGGCCATTTAACTGGTTGAATCCAGTTTGGTTTCCAACTCCATCTATATCACGATAGTTCAATGCTGCCCGGTAAGTCAGGCCACCAAACCCACCTGCCAAAGACAAGTTGTGTACGTGAGAAATAGCGTTGCGAGTTACTTCGTCAATCCAGTTGGTGTTTCCACCGCGGTCAAGAGCGGCTTTACGCTCAGCAATCACATCAGGTGTGTCATCTGCTCCGGCCTGTAGATCTACAGTCAGCTCACGTAAGCGTAGGAACTCGTCGCGAGAAGCGGTAGGTACCGCACGGGCAACTTGCTCTGTGGTTACGAATCCATTGTACTCAAAAGAAGTTTGTCCTGGTACCCCTTTCTTAGTGGTGATCAAGATTACCCCAGAAGAGGCACGAGATCCGTAAATAGCGGCAGCAGAACCATCCTTTAAGACGTCAATGGACTGAATGTCATTGGGGTCAACGGTTTGTAGGTTGGCTCCTACTACCCCGTCGATGATGACCAGTGGCTCGGTGTTGGCTCCCAAAGTAGATAGACCACGAAGACGCAGGGTAAAACCTCCGTTGGGGTCACCACCAGGGCGCTGGATGCTCAGACCTGCCACCTTACCCTGAATCAATTGGGTAGGATCGTTGACCTGACCTTGGTTGAAGTCTTCAACCTTCACTGAAGTAATGGAACTGGTTACTTCCTTGGCACGCTGGGTACCATAACCAGTTACTACTACCTCATCAAGAGTTCTCTCAGATGGCTCTAGCGCAATGTCGATGGTCTCCCGTCCTTCGATGGGTACCTCAGTGCGCTGATATCCGATGAAAGAAATGACAAGCACACCATCATCGCTTGCGGAGACGGTGAACTTTCCATTTTCGTCTGTAAAAGCACCTTGGGTGGTGCCTTTAATGAGCACAGTAGCGCCTGACAGTGTTTCACCACTGCTGGCCGAAGTTACTGTGCCCGAAATCGTCTGAGCGATCAGTCCGCCGCCTAGCAGCAAACCGAAGCCCAGCGTCAAAAGGGCTCTAATAAGTAATAGTCTAGGTTTCATGCTCATAACAATAGTAGTTAGGATACACTCA
Source organism: uncultured Bacteroidia bacterium (assembly GCA_964521065.1). Classification (GTDB taxonomy): domain Bacteria; phylum Bacteroidota; class Bacteroidia; order J057; family J057; genus CAYVAP01. The sequence continues at coordinate 25,972 of CAZFPQ010000066.1, forward strand.
TTCAAAAAAAGTCTTATAGAAGTCCAGGTCTACCATAAATCGAGTTAATAGATGTATGCGCACAAAAGCACATACCATCCCCCGGAGTTACGGTAGACGCAAGGATTAATTAGATGTAGTGGATTGTAGTTGCGAGTAGTAAAGCGAGATTCTGGGTGTCTTGAATCATTTAGTAGTCCTTAGTAGTAGTTCCTTGTCCTAGAAGCTGTTCCTATATGATAATATCAGCATTATCACTTGCTTTATCAAACAACAAAGCTTCATATTTTGTCCTAGTAACGGCAAAAATGCCCTGTTGGAGGGCTTCATTCACCGTTTCTACATCGAAGTTTGGTAATTTTTTGCTGCCAATCAAGTATAGAAAAATGACAATGACCTTATATTTATAACGTAATCGTTTACGTAAACCTTTTCGGTCTGGAAAAAAAAATCTAAATTTTTAGGTCTAAGGCCCCAAAAGCTTTATTACTTTCACTGGCCAAGCCTTTAAACATACATGAATAGGAAACAGGTCACCCTAGCTGACTTAGCAAAAGAACTCGGCATTAGTACAGCTACCGTATCAAGAGCTCTGAAAGATTATCCTGACATCAGCGCAGATACTAAGCGCCGAGTCATTGAACTTTCTCAAAAGTGGAACTATCGGCCAAATACCATGGCGGCTGGTCTAAGAAAGCGCGAGTCTAAAGTAATCGGGGTCATTATTCCCTCTATCGTTAATCATTTTTTCTCTTCGGTGATCAAAGGGATCATGGAGGTTGCCTATGATAGAGATTATCGAGTGATGCTTTGTCAAAGCGATGAGTCATATGAAAAAGAATGTACCGATGCAAGGGCTTTACTCTCAAGCCGAGTAGATGGCTTGCTCGTTTCCTTGGCCCATGAAACGGAAAACTATGCTCATTTTGAAGAGTTCATAGAGTTGGGTATACCGGTAGTTTTTTTTGACAAGGTCCCGACTCAATTAGGATATAGCAAAGTGGTGGTAGACGATTTTCAAGGTGCTTACCAAGCGGTAACCCACTTGATAGAAAAGGGACATCGAAACATTGCGCACTTTCGTGGACCCTTATTGGCTTCAACTTCAAGAGCGCGTTTGGAGGGATATCGAAAGGCTCTTCACATGCACCAAATTCCTCTGAGAGAAGAATGGATTCTCCCTTGTGAAGATATTTCTTTTGACGAAGGGAGAGACTTTACCTTGGAATTGAAAAAGAAATATCCAGAGCTGGATGGGATTTTTTGTGTAACGGATACCGTGGCGATGGGAGCTATGGTGGGGGTCAAAAAACTTAACCTAAGGGTGCCTGAAGATGTAGCGGTAGTGGGCTTCAGCAATTGGTTTATGTCTCAAGTCGTAGACCCACCTCTTTCATCGGTATCTCAACCAAGTTTGGAAATGGGAAAAAGAGCAGCGGATTTGCTCTTGCAGGAAATTCAGGCGCAAAAAAACGAAACGGAATTTGTCCATGAACAACTGGTCTTACCTACCAAGTTGGTCATGCGCGCTTCCTCAGGGGGATAAAAACGATTTAATAAATCGTAAGCTGGACTTTGACCATTTGTAAATGGCATAAAATCGCTCCGAGCCCTTTGAAGCTAGGACTGTCGAATTAATCAACTTTAAGGTTTTTGTGTGATGTTGATTAATACGAATCCGGTCTTTTGGCCTTAGGTAGACTGAAGTAAGCTTGTGGCTGCGCTGGGCGGTATTGGGTGGAAATGGCGGCCGAGTGTGCAAGCCTGGAATGCTGTCCCGACTTGTTGGAATGCTTACTTTTTTCTAGGGAAGCAAATGGAAAGCTAATAATTAGTATAGCGATGCAAGGTTGGGACCTCCACCCTCATGGAGACGGTGAGGCTAGCATTCTCGGGGTTTAGTAACCCCTCGGAACAAAAAGCCTACCTTAAGTAGATTTAAAAACCAGGCTGGATAACTATTGAGGCGGGCTGGGTCGAAATCCGGCGGTCGGGGCGGCCTGTGTTTGGCCTGGGATTTCGAGCGTTTTTGCTTACTTTTTGCGCACAAAAAGTAAGGCCCGCCGCAGGCGACACTCCACTGGTGGAATACCAATTATTTAAGCGCTAGGCGCGGTCCTACAAAAAAAGTAAGGCCGGTTGAGCTTGCGAAATCCCGCTTGCCCAGGATGCCGTAAAGCGGTGCGGGACAGGCGGCACTGCTAATGGTGAAGGGCAACTTTTTGGCCAAAGTCCAGCTAATCCAAAGATTAGTTAGGCTGAAATTCATAGGCCCCAATGTCAAAAGGTACCACCCTGCTGCTATCCACTATCCCTCGAAAGTCCAATG
>CAZFPQ010000067.1:0-28089 GCA_964521065.1 uncultured Bacteroidia bacterium
AAACGCAGGATTTTGGGGTTCTGACAAGCAGATTTTGGGAGGAATAGCGGACTATTTCGAAAAAAATTGGCGCAGTCAGACTCCTACCTTGGGGCCCCTTTATCCCAAGTGCTCGCGGCAAGACAAGTTTAGGCCGTAAACTCAACCCCTAAACAGCCTCCAAGCTCAGGGTACATCCATTTCTCCCGCCGCCATGCGGTTACAGTTCATCAGCGCTTCTTGTAACTCATTCCCATTGGATTTGAGGGGATCAATGCCTTTGACCAGGGCCAAGCGAAGCTGAAAAAGGGCTTGGCTATCTTGGCTTTGTGCCGCTCGAACCATCTTAATTTTCAGCTTTGCGGCTTGTTGATCTTGTTTGGGATTGAGCCAGCCATTAAGCTCAGAACATTGATGACAAGTTCCCTGCTGGTTCACCAAGGCACATTTTCGATCGAAAATATCACTGAGGGTTGCTCGGCTGTTTTGCAATAAATACTTTACCTGCCCTTCACTCTTACCAAGGATCAGCATGATCTCACGCACCGAAAAATCATAGACTTCTTTGAGCAGCAAAGCCACTTGTTGGTCTATCATTAAGGTCTTGCTCATGCAAGTAAAACAGGTATCAATGTGTTCGCGAATCTCATAACCGCCTGCCGGGGAGTGAGCAGCTACCGTCTCTAAATGGGAGATCAAAGCAGGGCTATCCATCACCAAGTCTTTGGAATCCTCTGCCACTTCTTCCGTCCAACGCTTGCGCCGCTGAAGCTGTTGATAGGCGAGATTGGTCGCAATCTGAAATACCCAGGTCTGCAGAGAAGACCGCCCTTGGAAAGAGGAAAGTTTGTCAAACGCACGAATGAAGGTGTCGTGCGCAAAGTCCTCGGCGTCAGCTCGACTGGTGGTAAGGCGATAGAGGTACGATTTCAGGCGATCCTGAAAAGGAGCAAACAGAGACTGAAAAGCATGGATGTCTCCTTCCTGAGCGAGGGCAAGCTTTTCTTGGTATGATTGAGATGGCATAGAGCTTATGTGAAGTAGATACCAAGATATTGAGAAGCGAGATATTGAGACAGCACTTCTAAGGGTCAAATTGATGCCTCTAAATCATGGCGTATCCTCCTGGCAGATCTACTATGGTGGGGAATGTTGGATTAGTAAAGGTCTGATGAGTTTTAAACGGGATTCATTAAGAGGCTGTTTGGGTTTTGGTATTTCGAGCCCAAACGCTGGGTTTTTTGGTTCTGACAAGCAGATTTTTTGAGGAATAGCGGGCTATTGCGAGAAAAATCGGCGCAGTCAGACTCCTACTTGGGGCCCTTAATCCCAAGTACTCGTGGCAAGACAAGTTTAGGCCGTAAACTCAACATCCAAACAGCCTCTAAGCCGCAGAAAGTTGATGCTCGCTAATCCATTTAATAGCCGATGTTAGATGATCAAAATTCTTTAGGGCAAACCTTCCAGGAGTCTTTTCAATTTCCTTGGCTTCAGCGAGGTAGGCTGTAGGCATCAAATAAGCGACTTTCACTATGCCTAGTTTATAGTAGCGAGGATAATGTTCTTCCCGCTGCCAACGCGGAAAATCGGCTGGTAGCTGTAGCTGAAAGTTGCGAACGTCAATACAGAAATTCTTTACCTGATACTCAAAGCCATAACCTAAGTAATTGGAACAGGCTTCTTGAAAGTCCGCATAGCTCATATTAGCGTGCCCTTCCAACCATTCAAAGAACAGGATACTTGAATCGGCATCTATGCTAAGTCGGTATTGGTGGTTTTGGAATACAATCATGTCAATACGTTTAAGGAGTATAAAAAAGTGGGAGGTGTAAGAAGTTTTCGGCATTCACCCTTTTACCTTGGTCAACGGAAAGGTAAGCTTGGTAGGTCTCCGGTCAGGGGTGCACATATTGTTGTCCTCTGGTCTTTCACCAAAATAGAGTCTTCCAGCCTCATCCAGTAACACCAGATCGTGGTCCTCATTGCACTCCGAAAGAGGGGCCCAGAAAGCACAGCCTGTGGCTGAGATGTCGGTTTCTACCTGATAGCCTAGGGTACAATCTCCTAGGCCAAAGTCGGCAACTAAGTTTTCGTCCTCGGTAAGTACTGTCACCAATATCTTGTCCTCCCAAAACAGGGTCTCAAAGGCACCAGCCACTACGGTAGATGGATTTTGTACTTCATAGCGACCGAAGATGCGGAATTGAAATACCTGATTTTCCAACTTTGGATCTAAGCCCATGGTAAAAACCAAGCCCCATTTCCCATCCTGAAACTGCAACTCTCTCCTTGCCCACGCACCTTCGTAGGAGAATGGTTCCAAGTCTAGGTAGGTTCCGGACAGATTTTCTAGCTTCAGTTTGTTGTGAGTAGACTCACTCAGTTTGGCTTGCTGGCTACAGCTCATCAATCCCAATGACATGGCTAACAGCAAATACAAGGCTCTCATTTTCATCATCATAACAATGGTGGTTAATGGATAATCTGATTTAAATCGACGGCTTATCGGCCGCCATTCAAGTCTTAGATCATTGAGCCCACCAAAACGGATGAAAAATGTGTGTTTTTTTGAGGATAGAAGTTCAAGACATTAACCAAACACAAAAAAAAACCCTGAATATCAAATACTTACCCCCAAAATCTGGCTTGAGATTTTTTCAAAAAAACCCAAAAATGCTCTTTCCTTCCACCTTAGACTAAGAATAGTACGCAGAAATCACCTCCATGCATCAGTCTCCCACTATCTCAAGCTCTCGATATTTCACCCTCTCATTATTTTAAAAAAATACACCCAGCCGAAGCCGGGTGCATCAATAAGAACCCTCAAATGGTTTTGTCTATCTCAGCAGGGTAATATTTCCGCTGTAATTGTAGGTGGTGCCATTGTAGCCAACTCCTCGAATCACGTAGGTGTATACTCCTTCTTGCAAGGGCTGCCCTTTGAAGTATCCATCCCAAGCATTGTCCAAGTTATTGGTTTCCCAAACCAGGAGGCCCCATCGACTGTAGATTTTACAATTCACGGTCTGTAGGTTGAATCCAATAAATCGATACTCATCGTTAACGCCGTCACCATTAGGTGTAAAGGCGTTGGCGGTAAAGAAGCCCGTTTCGACTCGTATACAAGCCTCATTGGACAAGCTCACCGTTTGGTTTCCGCCCAATTCCACTGCGGTAATTCGGTAACAATACTCAGGCTGATCAAGGGTCGTAATCTGATCGAAATAGGTCGTGGTATTCCCCTGAACAATATCGACCAGCTGCCACTGCCCAATGGTATCGTTGAACACCTCGATTCGATACTCCTGCACCCCAAATCGCCAATCTTCGTAAGCAGTCCAGTTTAACTCATTGCCGGCCATACTGGCGCTTGATTCTGCTCCTAGCAATACCGTTTTACCCACATTGCTGAGCGGGGTCGTATTGCCACAGCTATCCTGCATCGATACCCGATAAGCATAAGATGAAGAAGTCACGTCTACCTCGGTATCGTTGAACTTGAACTCGTTGGGGGGTAGGGTTGCAACGGTATTAAAGTTGCCGTCGTCTACCGCTTTTTCTAAGCGAAGGATCGACCCTCCACTTAAGTTGAAGTCCTTCCATTCCAGCAATACGCTTTGCCCATCTTCCACGGTGGCCCTTACCACTTCCGTTGGGTTGCCACGAATTCCCGTCTCACTCAAAGCAAAGGTGGTATCACTCCAAGATTCTTGCAGACGACCTGACCCAATAGCTTTGATGCGATAACTGCGATCAGCAAAACAGCTTTCTACGGGATCGGCGAAGGTCGTCACGGTCCCATCGACTACTCCTAGGAAGCTCACCAAGGCAGGGTTGTAATTCTCTACCCGATACACTTCGTACTGGGCGGGCTCCCAGCCCCGATACCCCGTCCAGCGAACCAAGATCTCACCTGGTAACTGCGTATGACTCGCCTCCACAGTACAGTGTTCTTCTGTGACCAAGAGATTAGACTCACTGCCACATTGATTGGTCGCGGTGATCTTGTAGCAATAACTGAACTCACGTGCGTTGGCTGTGGCATCGATATAGCTGGTGTCATTGATGTAAGTGGTGCTATGGATCGCCACATACCCTTGCCCAGGCTCTTCCCGATAGATGGTGTAGGAGGCGAAATCATCCTCCGGATGTGGAGCCCAACGGATTTCTACTTGGTTGTCGCTCAAGGTTGAAACCCGATGCAGGGTAATGACCTCTGGTATGACATCTCCCAGCACATTGACCATACCTGGCTTCACCACGGTATCCTGGCAACCAAGGGAGTCCGTAACGACCAAGGTCACATCGAATACCCCAGAAGTGCTGTAGACATAGCGGATCTCATTTTCCAGGGTAGTAGTGGTGTTGCCATCACCAAAGTCCCACTCCCATTTGCTGATTCCTGCCTGACCACTGGCTTCCCCTGTAAAGCTGGCTTCTACAGGTGGGCAACTTGGATCGTATTCTACAAAGAGATCTGCCTCAGGATGATCCAGCTTGATATAATTGATCTTTTCTAATTCGTCGGTGCATCCATACTGATCCACAATGCTCAGTTTAACCGAATAGATTCCATCTGCGGCATAGGTATGCACGGGATTTTGTTCGGTGGAGGTATTGCCATCTCCAAACTCCCATAGCCACTGCACGGGTCGAGGCTGGCTCTGATCCAAAAAGGAGACTACTGCTGGCGCACAACTCAAGGTGTCTGACGCCATAAAATCAGTTACTGGAATAGGCCGGACGTGGACCAACTGGATGGTGGTATCGGTACAACCATTGTTATCGGTCACCACTAAGCTGACCTCGTAATCACCCACAGCAGGGAAGAAGTAGCTAAAATTCTCAGAATTTCCACCGGGATTCCCATCCACAAACCATTCCCAAGCGGTCAATCCATAAGGGCTGGTGCTGAAGGAGCTGAAAGTAGCCGCAAAAGCAGCACAGCCACTGGTATCACTGGCTTGGATGCCTGCCGTAGGAGGCTCGAAAATATTCACCAAATTCGACTTCGTAATGGTATCCTCACAGCCTAGCAGGTTGGTAACCACCAGGGTTACATCGTACTGCCCGAAATCCCCATAAGTTTTGCTGGGGTTTTGCTGCAAGGCAGTGCTTCCGTCTCCAAAGTCCCAACGCCAACCGGTTAACAGGGTATCACCAACAGAGGCATCGCTGAATTGAATGCTGGTATTCTCACATCCTTGATCAATATCCAGGTTAAAGTCGGCTACAGGTCGACTTAGACTCACGTAGCGAACTTTGGTAAGGGTATCGCTACAACCCACTGCATCCGTCACTGTCAAAGTCACATCATAGCGGCCATCACTCAAGTAGCGATGGGTAGGTTGTGGGCCTAAGCCAGAATTGCCATCCCCAAAGGTCCACTGATAAGTCTGGATAGGCCTATCGGCTGTACTTAGGCTGGTAAAGGTCGCATCGTGCGGGGCACAGCCCAAAGTATCTGGGGAAGTAAAGTTAGCTATGGGCGAAGATATCGCCTCTATCAGCTGCATCATGCTATCGCTACAGCCAAAAGCATCTTCCACCACTAATTTAACCTCATACTGACCAGCTTGATTAAAAACATAGGTGGGACTTTGAAGGGTAGAGCCATCGCCATTGCCATAGTCCCAGTTCCAACTCACAATAGGAGCCGCAACCGTTTGGGTCTGATCTGTAAAATCTACGCTAAATGGAGCACAACCGACGCTGTCCGAAGGCATAAAATCTGCTACCGGAGGGGTCGTCACAATCACGACCTTGACCTTGGTCTCGGTTCGGCTACAGCCAAAGGCATTGCTGACCGTGAGGCTGACACTATATTCACCCGGATCAGGATAAACATGGGTAGGATTTTGGGCAATCGAAGTGTTGCCATCTCCGAAATCCCAGCTCCAGTTGACCAAGGTGGTGTCGCTCTGGGTCAAATCGGTGAAGGCTACTTCTAACCCAGGGCAACCTTGGGTGGCGCTCAGAGCAAAGTCGGGAATCGGTGCTCCCAAATTGATGTAACGAGGTCGCTCCAAGGTATCTCTACAGCCTTTGTTGTCAATGGCAATCAATGACACATCAAAGACCCCGTCTGTGGTGTAGGTATGCTGTGGATTTTGTGTAGAGGCAGTGGTACCGTCTCCGAAATTCCATTGCCAACCTACGATGGGCTGTGCACCCGAAGATAGGTCCACAAAGTCCGCTACGTGGGGGCTACACCCAATGGTATCGACCGACAGGAAGTTTGCGTCTGGCAAGGCCAGGGCTCGTAACTCACGAGTGAAACTTGTTTGACAGCCGTTGTTATCCGTAGTGGTCAAGATCACCTGATAAGTACCAGGCGTGGTAAAGGTGTAATCGGGATCCCTGGCCGTAGAAACATCTCCGGTTCCGAAGTCCCAGTCCCAGCTTACTACCGGAGCAGAGTTCCCAATGGAATTGTCTGCCAAGCTTACCGAGAAAGGCACACAGCCTTCAGCAGCGGAAGGAGTAAACAAGGTAGTGGGTGCATCCCACACTTCTATAGCACTCGGAATAGTTACACTATGGCTACAGCCTCGTGCATTGGTTACCGTTAATGTCACGTCATATGTCCCACCCGCCGTGTAAGTATGCAAGGGATTCTGATCAGTGGATGAATTTCCGTCTCCAAAGTCCCAAAGCCAAGACACCAGTGTGGTATCTCCAATGGATTGATCAAGAAAGCTCACATTGGTTCCTGGGCAGGTCTGATTGGTTCCTAAGGTAAAGTTGGCCACGGGACGGGTGAGCTGGATAAACTGGGGCTTGACCACGGTGTCTACACAGCTATTGGCATCAATTACCGTCAGGCTTACATCATAGTTCCCATCGCTGTTGTAAGTATTGTTGGGAAACTGAACGGTGGCGGTGTTGCCATCGCCAAAGGTCCAGAACCAGCCCACTACGTTGGCATCTCCCCGCTGGGTCTGGTCGATAAAGCCAATGGTGGTAATGGCACAGCCCGTTTTATCCGTCGCATCAAAGTCGGCATCTGGCAGGTTGTAGACTTCTATATTTCGACGGGCAGTATCGGTACATCCTTGCTGATCCCTAGCCACCAATTGGACTTCATAGATGCCCGGCTGGGTAAAGGTATGATCTGGATTGGTGAAGATCGAGCCGGAGCCGTCCGCAAAGTCCCAAGACCAATCACTGATGGGGGAAGAGGTTGGGGTAGATCCATTGGTAAAGCTTACATCCAATGGGGCACAGCCAGCATTTTCCGAAGGTAAGAAATCTGCATTGGGCTGTTGCAAGACTGTAACAGCAGCTGCCTTGACCTCGGTATCGCCACATCCATTCACATTTTCTATGGTCAGGGTCACCGTATAGCTCCCAGACAAAACATAGGTGTGGTTGACTACAGGACCTGTTCCCGTAAACCCATCTCCAAAGTCCCAGATATAGGTAGCAATGGTGGTGTCGGCTTGAGAAGTATTGCTAAAGGTAACTTCGGTACCTGGGCACACAAGGTCATCGCTGATGCTAAAGTCCGCATCTGGGTTACTTAGGCGAATCTGATCGGGCACAACCAAGGTTTGGCTACAGCCAAAGACGTCGGTTACGGTCAGGCTCACGTCAAAGCTCCCATTCCCAAGGAAAGTATGGGTGGGGAATCGATCAGTAGAGGTTCCTCCATCTCCGAAATCCCAGAACCAGCCGGTGATGTTGGCCGCTCCTAGCGATTGATCAAAAAAGTTGACCGTTATCGGTGCACAGCCCAAACTATCACTCAAGGTAAAAGCGGGTGAAGGTAACTCCCTAACCGTAATTTGCTGGCTAGCGGTATCGCTACAGCCATTGGCATCAGTCACAATAAGTTGGGCCGTATAAATTCCAGGCGTGCCATACACATAGGCTGGGCTAGGCTGGGTGGAGCTTCCTCCATCTCCAAAGTCCCAGCGGTAGTCGACGATATTGGCGTCAGTAAAGGTTGACTGGTTGAAAAACTGTAGGGCAAATGGTACACAGGCCGCGGTGTCTCCAGGACTAAAAGCCGCCGTGGGTGGAGTGTTGATCACCACCGCACCAGGCTGGATCACGATGTCTTCACAGCCCAGCACATTGGTTACTCGAAGGCTGACCGTATACGTCCCAGGTAGGTTATAGCGGTGGGCAGGATTTGGCAAGGTAGAAGTTTGCCCGTCGCCAAAATCCCAAAACCACCCAACCAGCGTCGTATCGGGAATCGAGGCATCTGTGAATTGCACCTCTAACCCAGGACAGCTTTGAGCTGGTGAGTTGGTGAATTGTGCCACTGGATGCCTCATGTTGATGTAAGCAGGACGCACCAGGGTATCGCTACAACCAGTAGCGTCTGCAGTGATCAGGCTTACGGTATAAGCCCCATCAGTGGCATAAGTATGACTCGGGTTCTGCTGAGTGGACGTATTGCCATCGCCAAAGTCCCAGAACCAGCTAATAAGCGGATTAGGGGCATTGGTGAGATCCGTGAACTGTACCTGCTCAGGCGCGCAACCAAAGCGGCGATCTGCGCTAAAGTCTACCTGTGGACCGGGATACACCTCAATGTTAACCACCGTATCATCGGTACAGCCATTGACATCCAAAATCGTCAAGGTCACGGGGAAGATACCTGCACTTGAAAACGTATGCTGTGCATCAGGTCCTAGGGCGATGGTGCCATCACCAAAGTCATAAAACCACGCCAATAAGGGGGAAGTACTAGGAACAGATAGATCGGTAAAATTGACCGTCAGAGGCCCACAACCATCTAACACACTGGGGTCAAATGAGGCAGTAGGCGGTGCTAAGACCTCGACCCTACCCAATTCCGTATCGGTACAGCCAAATACGTTGGTGATCACCAAGGTGACAGTGTACACACCGGGTGCTGCATAAGAATGAATCGGGTTAGGCCCTGTGGCGCTATCGCCATCACCAAAGTACCACTGCCAGTTGGTCAAAGGATGGTCTGGAACTGATTCATCAATGAACTGAATTTCGGTACCTGGACATACAATGTCTATGTCCTGACCAAAGGCAGCCTTGGGACGGGTCAGCTCAATATACTGTGGTCGAGAACGGGTGTCGCTACAACCAAACTCATCCCACACCGTCAAGGTCACGTCATAGATGCCCGTATTCTCATAAACATGAATGGGGTTTTGTAAGGTGGAGCTATCTCCATCGCCAAAGGTCCACAGCCAGCTCACGATATTATGGTTGGACTGGGATAGGTCATAGAATTCTATATTTTCCTCACAGCCAATGGTATCACTGGCTACGAAGTCTGCTTGTGGTTCTTCAGGAACGAGAATCTGCTGGGTAGTGCTGTTGCTACATCCCTGCAAGTCTGTCACCGTCAAGATCGCAGTATATAAGCCTGGCGTAGCATAAACAGCCTGAGGATTTCTGAGGTTAGAGGTGTCTCCATTTCCAAAGTCCCAAAACCGGTCTACAATTGGCAAACTATTCACTACCGACTCATCATTGAACTGGACCAGCAAAGGTTGACAACCGGCTGTGTCTGAAACCCTTATTACCGCAGTAGGAGCGGTTAGCACTTCAATTGCCGCCGTTTTTACTTCCAAATCTGAGCAGCCATTTACATTGGTCACCTGTAAGCTCACCGTATAGTTGCCTGGCTGGGTATAGAGATGTGTAGGATTGGGCCCCGTTCCAGTCTGCCCATCTCCAAAGTCCCATAAGTAGCTGACCAAGGTAGTGTCAGGAGTGGATGCATCCGTGAACTGAACCTGGCTACCTGGACAAATTTGATTTTGGTCGAAGGTAAAATCTGCCGTAGGCAATGTCATCCTCACGTAGTCAGGCTTAAGCACGGTATCTCTACAGCCATGGACATCTTCTACCATCAAGGCTACATCATAGCTCCCGTTGCTGCCGTAAACGTGGGTGGGAAACTGACTGGTAGCACCATTTCCATCTCCAAAGTTCCACAGGTAGCTGGCAATGCCATGGTCGGTGGTCGTTAGATCCACAAAATCAACCGTAAGCGGCGCACAGCCAACCAAGGGATCTCCTTCAAACTCCGCCACCGGAAGTGTCAGTGCTTCGACTTGATAGACAAATGTATCTGTACACCCCTGAATATCAGTGGCCACCAAGGTCACTTGATAAACTCCCGGTGTGGCATACAGGTTACTGGGGTTAGCCAAGTTGGATGTGTTCCCATCTCCAAAATCCCATTCATACCCCGCAATAGCTAAGTCTCCCGCGGCCGTGGTGTTGTTAAATGAGGCGTTGAAAGGGGTACAACCCGCATCTACGGCAGGAGCAAAAGAGGCACTTGGCGGGGCAATTACATTGACGGTGGTAGTCTTCGTAATTTGATCTACACAGCCCAAGACATTGGTTACCGTCAGGCTAACCGTATAAGTACCTGAACTGGTGTAGAAATGTGTGGGGTTGGGTCCATTCCCAATGTTGCCATCGCCAAAGAACCACTGCCAGCTGATCAAAGTAGTATCGGGGATAGAGGCATCACTGAATTGAACCTGGGTTCCTGGACAAACTTGATTCTGGACGACCGTAAAATCTGCTGTTGGATGGCTCAGACGGATATATTGAGGCCTGACCAAGGTATCGGCACAGCCATTGTTATCCGCCACAATCAAACTCACATCATAGACCCCATCGGCTACATAAGTGTGACGAGGAAACTGTGCAGTGGAACCATTGCCATCCCCAAAATCCCAAAGCCAGCTATTTACAGGGATACTTCCCGTAGACAGATCTGTGAAGTCAACTTCTTGCGGTGCACAGCCTAGGCTGTCACTGGCTCTAAAGTTTGCCAGAGGAGGAGCGGTTACCGTAATGCTTTGCAGGAAGGTATCAGTACAGCCGAATGCATCGCTAGCTACCAAAGATACTTCGTAGGTTCCTGGCAGAGTAAAGGTCTGGATCGCATTCTGGGTACTTGCAATTTGTCCATTATCAAAATCCCACTGCCAACTGGTCACGGGATAGGTATTGGCCACGGTATTGTTACTGAAAACGACTCGTAAAGGAGCACAGCCAGCGGTAACCGAAGGGGTGAAGCTCGCGCTCGGTGGTTGATTGACCTGAATAAGGCTGTTTCTCACCAGCGTATCGCTACAACCTAGCACATTGGTCACAACCAGGCTTACTGAAAACTGCCCACTACTTTGATATACATGAGTGGGGTTTTGCTGGGTAGAAGTATTACCATCCCCAAAATCCCAATTCCAGGTAGTAAGCGTAGTGTCGGGGATACTTAGGTCATTGAAGGAAACCAATTCCCCTAAACACAACTCAATTTGGCTACTGCTAAAGTTGGCCACGGGGTGCCTTAATTGGATATACTGGGTCCGCAAAAGGGTATCGCTACAGCCATTAAAATCCGTGATAATCAAGCGCACATCATAATTTCCATCACTGAGGTAACTGTGTTGAGGATTTTGCTGGGTAGAGGTATTTCCATCTCCGAAGTCCCATTCCCAGTTAACGATGGCGCTACTTCCTGAAGATTGGTCAGCAAATTGAATGGTTTCTATCGCACAACCAAAACGTCGATTACTACTAAAGGCAGAGGTAGGCTTAGGCGTGATGAGTACGCTTCTATTTGCGATGTCGGTACAGCCGTTGGCGTCTTCCACCATGAGCTGTGCGGTATAGCTACCAGGATTGCCATAGATGTGGCTAGGATTCTGGTTCAAGCTGGCATTTCCGTCTCCAAATCCCCAAGTCCAATTAACCAATAGGGCACTACCGGGCACCGAGAGATCTACAAAATTGATTTCCCCTGGCTCACAATTCTCAGCAGGATTAGGGCCGATGTCCGCCGTGGGTGCTTGATACACCGTGATGGTGTCCGTGGTATTGTCTGAACAACCATTCGCCAAGGCTACCGTCAAGCGAACTACGTATTGACCAGGGTTGGTAAATACTTTGCTGGGGTTCTGCTGAAAGGAAACCGTTCCATCTCCAAAATCCCAAGTCCAATTGGTGATGGGTTGCCCCCCGCCTTGAGAAGCATCATTGAAATTCACGGTCAATGCAGGGCAACCGGCTCGTTGGTCGGGAACAAAGGCTGCCAAAGGCCCCACTTTTTGAACCGCGACATTTTGCACCAAGGTATCGGTACAACCGTTGGCATCAGTTACTGCCATACGAACCTGATACGTACCGTCTAATGTGTAGACGTGGGTGGGATTGTTGGTGTTTGAGGTGTTTCCGTCTCCAAAATCCCACCATTGACTTACGATGGCAGCTGGTCCCGTAGAAGTACTTCTATATTCAACACTGACTCCAGCGCAGCCCGCAGTAGGGCTGGCGTCAAAGCTTGCCGTAGGGCCCTGAAATACATCAATGCGCTGGGTGGTGGTATCCGCACAGCCGTTTGCATCTCTTACCACATAAGCCAATTCGTATACCCCATCATTCTGGTAAGTAAATAGCCCACTTGGCTGGTTAGAGCTACTTCCACCGACCCCGAAGTCCCAAGAGTGACTGACTAAGGCAGCATCCCCCACGCTAGAATTGTGATCAAAGTTTAATACGAAGGGCTCACAACCTTCTGAACCAACGAGGTCCAGTACTGCCGTTGGAGGAGCATAAATTTCCACGTAGTTGCTGAAGGTAAGGGTATCGCTACAACCAACGGCATTGAATATGATCAAAGTCACATCATATTGGCCGGGGCTGTGGTACTGGTGAACAGGAGAGGCTTGGTTGGAACTGTTGCCATCCCCAAAATCCCACAACCAAGCGGTAATGGTGGTATCACTACTGGACTGATCTACGAAGCTCACGGTGATACCTGGGCAGCCACTACGAGGGCCTGCAGAGAAGTTCGCCGTAGGAGGATTCAGCTGAATGTATTGTAGCCTGGTAAGGGTATTGACACAGCCACGGTCATCGGTCACCGTCAAGGTAACGTCGTAGGTCCCATCGGCTACATAGGTATGGCTGGGATCTTGAGCCGTAGAGGTAGTCCCGTCACCAAAGTCCCACAACCAAGCTACAGGGGTCCCATCGCCAGTGGATAAATCTTGAAAATTGATGGTAGCGGGGGCACAGCTCAGCCGCTGGTCAGCCGCAAAATCAAGGGATGGCAGGGTCAAAGCCTCTGCCGTGGTCGCGGCAGTATCCCGACAGCCATTGGCATCTACCACGGTCATTACAACCTGATAAGTCCCAGGCGTTCCATAGATAACCGCAGCCGGGTCGTTGCCGGTGGCACTTTGTCCATCACCAAAAGACCATGACCAAGCCGTGAGGGCGCCATCACCTGCCGCAGTGGCATCTACAAAATCTGCACTGAAAGGAGTACAGCCGCTGATGTCGGTAGGACTAATGGCCGCCACAGGTGGGTTGAGGATGTTGATTAAACTTACTTTTTCAATCGTATCACTACATCCCTGTAGATTTGTGACAATGAGGCGAACTGTGTAGGTCCCTGAAGTTGCGTAGAAGTGTGATGGATTTTGATCGGTCGAGCTTTGCCCATCTCCAAAATCCCACTCCCAACTCACCAAGGGATGATCGGGGGTTGACAGGTCAGTAAATTGTATCGTCACACCGGGACAAGCCGTGGTCCTGTTCTGGGTAAACTGGGCTTGGGGACGAGTAAGACGAAGGTAATTATTACGGGTAAAGGTATGGCTACAGCCATTTATATCCGTCACCGTCAGACTCACGGTATAGATGCCTTCACTGGCATAGGTATGAGTTGGATTCTTTTGGGTAGAGCTGTTGCCATCTCCAAAATCCCATGCCCAAGCAACAACATTGGCTGCTCCAGTGCTTAAATCTGTGAACTGGAATATTTGTCCAGAACAACCCAAGGTATCATCCGCCACGAAATCTGAAACCGGCAGTTCGTAGGCTTCGATGGCAACGGTTGAACTCTGGCTACACCCTCTCAAGTCAGTGGTCAACAAGGTGACGTTATATACCCCAGGATTTGTAAAAGTGTAACTAGGATTTTGCTGCAAGGAAGTATCCCCGTTACCAAAGTCCCAGCGCCAACTCACAATGGGATAGTCCCCTGGAGTAGATAGATCGGTGAAGTTAACGGCTAATGGGGCACAGTTTGCGCTATCGCTGGCCGAGAAAGCCGTGCTGGGAGGGGTTGATACGGTAATGGGCGTAATGAGCGTATCGCTATCGGTACAACCTAATATATTGGTTACGGTCAGCACGACGGTGTAAACCCCTGGTACCACGTAAACATGATTAGGATTTTGCTGCGTAGAGCTGCCTCCATCCCCAAAATCCCAATTCCAGCTTACCAAAGTCGTGTCAGGAATGCTTTGGTCACTAAAAGCTACCCCTACTGGAGAACCGGGGCACACCTCGGTCTGGCTGATGCTAAAATCTGCGATCGGATGACTCAGACGGATATAGTTGGTCCGAGCCAGGGTATCAAAACAGCCATTTACGTCACCAATGATCAGCGTAACGCTGTAGAATCCATCATTTTGATAGGTATGCGTAGGATTCAAAGCCCCCACGGTACTGTCTCCATCTCCAAAATACCATTTGCGGTAAGTAATGGGGAAAGTAGAACTGCTCTGGTTTTGGAACGTGACGCTTTGTGGAGAACAACCGAGGGTGTCAGGAGACATAAAGTCAGCTACGGGAAGCTCGTAGGCGCGGACCGTTTTGGTGGTACTCGCCTGACAACCATTGGCATCCGTAGTGGTCAGAGTCACCACATATGTTCCAGGAACGGTCCAGATATAGCTCGGGTTTTGCTGAAGCGAGCCATTTCCATCCCCAAAATCCCACTCCCAGTTGACGATGGCGGCATCTCCATTGGATGAACCATCGGTAAAAGTAATTGCCAGTGGCGTACAGTTAGCCGAATCTGACATGCTAAAGGCAGGTACAGGCGGGTTTCTAACCTCTAAGGTTTGGACAATGGTGGTGTCATCGCTACATCCTAGGATATTTCCTACCGTCAAACTGATGTCATAGGTACCTGCGGTGGTATACACATGGGTAGGATTCTGTTGATTAGAGCCATTGCCGTCTCCAAAGTCCCAAGTCCAGCTAATCAAGGTGGTATCAGCCGTGGATACGTCCGTAAACACAACTCCTATAGGGTCATTGGGACAGACTACAGTTTGGCTCAGGTTAAAATTCGCGACGGGGTGAGTAAGTCGGATGTAGTTGTTTCGGGTCAGAGAATCTTTACAGCCATTTTGATCGGTTACTACGAGCTTAACGCTGTAGCTTCCATCGACTAGGTAAGTATGGCTGGGAGCAGGTGAGGTGGATGTATTGCCATCCCCAAAATCCCATAGCCACTGTACCTTGGTGTAAGGAGTAGTGGTTAGATCTGTAAAGTTGATGGTAGCAGGAGAACAGGCACGGGTACGGTCAGCCACAAAGTTAACGCTGGGCACTTCCAGCACCTCCACTTGGCGAGTAAGGGTATCCCGACAGCCATTGGCATCGGTCACAACCAATGAAACCTGATAAGTTCCAGGGATAGAATATGCATAAGTCGGGTTAGCGGCAGCCGATCCACTCCCATCGCCAAAGGCCCATTCGTGGCTCACGACGGAGGCAGAACCTCCCGTAGACAGGTCAGAGAAGCTAACCGTTAGGGGATCACATCCCACTGGAGGGGTATAATTAAAGGAAGCCGTAGGTGGCGTAAACACATTGATGACTGCAGGCTTGATGATGGTATCCCGACAGCTCAAGCCATCGCCAACGATCAAGGTCACCGTGTAGCTACCCGGGCTATTGTAGCTGTGAGTGGGGTTTTGGATAAACTCCCTTGGGCTACCATCGCCAAAATCCCAGATCCAAGTAGTAATGGGAAACGGTCCATTAGAAATATCTGTAAACGCTACATCTGTACCGGGACAAGCCTGAACCGCCCCTACGGTGAAGTCCGCATCTGGGTGATCAAGGTTGATGTAGTTGGTTTTGGTAATAGAATCCCGACAACCATTGTTGTCTTCTACTTTCAGGGTGACGGTGTAGGCTCCGTCGTTGAAGTAAGTATGGGCGGGGTTTTGAGCCCCACTCACTCCTCCATCTCCAAACTCCCATTCCCACCATACAGGAGCATTGGTACCGGTAGTCAAGTCCGTGAAGCGGATACTGGTCACCGCACAACCCACCGTGTCATCAGCTCGGAAATCGGCAATGGGGTTGGGATTGATGAATATGGCCTTAAAAGCGGTATCCTGACAACCGTTGGCGTCGGTGATCTCCAGGCTCGCCGTGTAGCTACCCGGAGTTACGTAGGTAAAGCTGGCATTGGGAGTCGTTACCCCACTACCGGTCCCAAAGTCCCAACGGTAACCGGTGATCGCAGCCCCCGTAGGCGTGCTCACATTGGTGAAGGTGATGGTAGCTGGTTCACAAATAGATGAATCCGATAAATTAAACGCCGCCAGAGGGCGGGGATAGTTGATTACGTGCTCAGGGCGTACCAAGGTATCTGCACAACCAAAGATATTGGTTATGATCAAGGTCACATCAAAGGTATCAGAGCCGTAGTAGGTATGCTGTGGATTTTGGAAGGTAGAAGCCGGGGTTCCGTCTCCAAAATCCCACAAGTAACTCACTGTCGTATCGGGGATAGACAAATCGTTGAAGCTGACCAACTGAGGTGGACACGTGACTGTCGCATTGGAGTTAAAGTTGGCGATGGGTCGCTCTAACTGAATGTAATTGTTGCGGGTCAAGGTATTCACACAGCCATTGGCATCCGTAATGGTCAAGCTAACTGTGTACTGCCCATCATTGCTGTAAGTATGGGAAGGGTTTTGTTGAAAAGATTGGGTTCCATCGCCAAAGTCCCATTGCCAGGCCACCGCTGGAGAAGTCCCTACGGTTTGGTCGGTGAAGCTTACCGCAATCGGTGCACAACCATATCGGAAAGCATCAAAATCCACCGGAGGCAGTCCATTGGCCGTAATGGTACGCCCAGATTGTCCCGTGCAACCACGGCTGTCCGTGACGGTCAAAGTGGCGGTATAAATGCCTGCCGCATCATACAGATGCGGCGCAATGATTTGTCCATTATCGGTATCCCCATCCCCAAAATCCCACTCCCAATTCACGATGGGGAAAGCTCCTGCAGAGGAATCTGAAAAGGCAACTGCAAAGGGAACACAATCCGCGGCGTTGCTCACGTCAAAGATGGCCGAAGGGGGTGCATTCACTCGGATCACCACCGGCGAGGCCAAGGTATCTGAACATCCATCAACGGTGCTCAACAGCAAATTCACCACGTAGCTCCCGGTATCTAAATAGGTATGACTTGGATTGGTAGCCGTTGAGGTATTTCCATCTCCAAAATCCCAAAGTAGGGAGGTCACAGGGCGCTTAGAAAATGATGTATTGGTAAACTGAACGGTCTGCCCCAAACAAATCTCATTTTGAGATACCGTAAAGCTGGGTTGTGGCAGGGGCTGAATCGTGATTTGATCAGGGCTGGTCACAGAGACCACACAGCCCTTGTCATCTTCAATCAGCAAAATGGGTGTGATGGTGGTATCGGTGAAATAAACGTGGTTTACGCTGGTTCCAGTCCCTCCCGTTCCATCGCCAAAGTCCCAGTCGTAAGTCCAGGCAGCCTGAGGATTGTCTACAGAGAAAGTGACGTTTAGTGGACGACAGCCTACCGTGGGCGCAAAGCTAAAGGTACCTGTAGGTCCCTCAATTCGAACCAAATCATCTCGATAAACCGTGTCGCGACAACCTACGTTATTGGTGACGATCAAGCGAACATCATAAGTCCCGGCTACGGTGTATATTTTCCCCGGATTAGCCAGCGTAGAAGTGCTACCATCTCCAAAATCCCAATTCCAGGCTACCACATCTGAACTGGACTGGTCTGTAAAGTTCACCGTAAGAGGGGGACAAGTAGCTGAGGTGCTATCCGCTGCAAAGGCCGCCGTAGGCTGTCCGATCTCTACATAATTAAACCGAATCTCGGTATCAGAGCAGCCGTTTGCATCCGTTACCGTGAGCTGAATATTGTATGTACCATTTCCTGGGAATAACTTGGTAGGGTTAGGTGCCGTCGAGTTGGTTCCATCACCAAAGTCCCATAGGTAAGTCAGGCCGACTCCTGTAGAAGTGCTACGGAAACGAACCAGAGAGCCGGGGCAGCTGATGGTATCGTCGGAGGTAAAGTCTGCATCAGGAAAGGTTGGATTAATGTAGCTCGTTTTAGTTAGGTCGGCCGTACAGCCATTGCCATCTATCACGGTCAGGGTCACATCATAGCTTCCTGCGTTGTTATAAGTATGGCTGATAGAAGCTCCATTCGCACTGTTGCCATCTCCAAAATCCCAGATCCAGTTGGTGATGCCGCTGCTTGAGGTGGCCGTACTCGTAAAGGTCACGGGCAAAGGAGCACAGCCCGTTAATTGATTGGCATTAAAATCCACTTGTGGGCCTATCACCGTGATGTAATCGGTCCTAATCAAGGTGTCCTCACAATTTCCTCCCCGGGCATACAGCGTTACGGAGTAGGTTCCTGGGGTCTGATAGGTGTGGGTAGGATTGGCTACGTTGGTGGTGGTTCCATCGCCAAAATCCCACACGTAATTATTAGACTGGAAGGACAGGTTGGTAAAGGTGACGTCAAACGGAACACAACCTACCACTTGATCGGCTGTAAAGCTCGCGGTGGGATCTGTAATTTGGTAGGGCAACGTAAACTGGTCCGTACAGCCACTCACACTATCTGTAACCGTGAGGGTGATGTTATAGGTACCGGGATTGGTAAATACCTTGCTCGGATTTTGCTGAGTAGAGAAGGTCCCATCATCAAAGGTCCAGTACCAGCTGGTCGCATTTACGGACTGGTCAAAGAAATTGACGGTAAGGGGAAGCTGGCAACCTTCCAGAGGGTTGGGCACAAAATCCGCCAGAGGTCCCACCACTGTGATGTAATCCTGGCGTGTGATGGTATCTCGGCACCCGTTATATTCTGCGATTAGGTTGATCGTATAGGTTCCGGTATCTCCGTAGGCATGGGTTGGATTTTGGCCACCTCCAATCGTTCCATCTCCAAACACCCATAACCAGTTGTCTACATTGCCTAGAGATTGGTCCACAAAATTCACATCCTGTCCTACACAGACAGTCCTGGGATTGGCCACAAAATCAGGAGTGGGAGGTACTCCGACCTCCACGAACTGGAATATCTCCGTGTCCTGACAGCCACTGGCCGTGGTCACCGTCAGAGTTACGGTATAATCTCCTGCCGCGAGATAGGTGTGGGTAGGGTTTTGTTGATTGGATACATTGCCATCGCCAAAGTTCCACACCCAGTTCACGATAGGATCAGTAGGCGAAGTACTGATATCCAGGAAGTTGATGGTCAATGGGGCACATCCTTCGGTAGCGCTGGTAGCAAACTCAGCATCGGGGGTGGCCAATTGGATGATATTGGGAATGGTCTCAGTAGCCGTACAACCTCGATCTGTGGTTATGGTCAGGCTCACTGTGTACAAGCCTGGATTATTGAAGGTAGTGGTAGGATTGGCGGCAGAAGAAAAATTCCCATTGCCAAAATCCCAGTCCCAGGCAATGATGTTGCCAATGGATTGATCTGTAAAATTCACCAACATGGGCGCCTGACATCCTTGGGTCCGATCAGCTGTAAAGTCCGGAGCGGGTGAAGGATAAACTGTGATGTAGGCCGTACGCCCCATGATGTCGCTACAGCCAGCAGAATTGTTGGCTGTTAGGCTAATCGAATAGGTTCCTGGTGCAGCAAAGCTGTGCGTGGGGTTTTGGTCCGTAGAAGTGTTCCCGTCTCCAAAGGTCCAAAAATAAGAGTCGGCACCGATGGACTGATTGATGAACTGAATGGGACGACCGGTACAGATAGCTGTATCCAGGGCGTAAAAGTCCGCCAAGGGATTGTTGATGAGAATGAAGTTTTGCTTCTCTACCAATTCCGAACAGCCGTTGACATCGGTAATGGTCAGGGTAACATCATAGTCGCCATTGACATTGTAGACCTTGGTGGGATTGGCCGCAGTAGAAGTAGTCCCATCGCCAAAATCCCATAAATAGGTATAGGTCCCTGCAGGGGAGACCGAGGAAGTGAAATCGACCGTGAGGGGAGCGGTACATCCTGTCTGGGGGGTAGCAGT
This sequence comes from uncultured Bacteroidia bacterium, assembly GCA_964521065.1. Taxonomy (GTDB): domain Bacteria; phylum Bacteroidota; class Bacteroidia; order J057; family J057; genus CAYVAP01. The sequence goes on from CAZFPQ010000067.1 coordinate 20,082, forward strand.
AAAATCAATACTGGCTACATCCGTAACAGAAATTAGGTCATTGATCACGCGGCTATCACTACAGCCATTGGCATCTTCTACGACCAAGGTGACTGAGAATGTCCCGGCACTTAAGTAAGTGTGGCTAGGGTTTTGCCCAGTAGTTACGTTTCCATCCCCAAAGTCCCAGGTCCAGTTCACGATGTTTCCATCACCAGGGATGCTGGCATCGGTAAAGTTGACTCCCAAAGGAGCACATCCCGATAAGACATCGGCATTAAAATCAGCCAAGGGATCAGCAAATACCGTGATGTACGACGTTTCTGTTCGAGTACTGGTTTGCCCTAAAACCGTATCGGTGACGGTAAGCGTCACGGTATAGGTACCGGGTGTAGTATAGGTAGCAATGACATCATCAAAAACTGAGGTATTGCCATTGCCAAAATTCCAGAGATAGGTATCTGGATTTCCCGTAGATAGATCGGTAAACCTCACCGTAAGGGGAGCACAGCCCGAAGTAGCATCGGCAGTAAAATTGGCATTGACCTGCCCCTTGAGCGATAAGGCACCGATACACATCCAGAAGGTAAGTACCCAAAGGCCCATCCCCTTGGGCCATTTCCTAAAATTCCCCGAGTGAACATGCATAAATCTATGGCGTAAAAGTTGCTGCATCAAGACCAAAATTCAATTGGCGTAAGGTCCGGATTTAGGTATTGTTCGAATACAAAACTACCTAAAGTAGGGCGGCTTGGGGATGCGCATGTAAGCCTTGAAGAGGCCTTTGTCAATCGAAGCAAGCAGCGGCAGGTAATAGTCGCCCCAAGGAATAAGGGAAGCCCTGGGTAGGAAACTGACCTTCTTTTGACCGATCAACGGGTGAACTCTTGTCCAAATTCAATTTCCTGAATAAAGAGGGCCAATTTGTGGAGTTAGAAAAAGGGGAGAATTGGTCTAATTAGGGGCCTAATCCCAGGTCTTGGCATAATTTTGATGTAAGCTTTTGCCCTGGATTAACAATCGGAAATAAGAAGCTTTCTCCCCTGCAAACACCTGAGCATTTTTTTTTCGCCATTGATATCGTGAATAGTACCATTGGGGGAGGAAGCTAGCGGCTGCGGCTTAGGTATTGCTAGGTTTGATTGGCATAAGGATTGATCAGAACCTTTTAAATTGCCTAAATTATCAACTAGAATAGATTCATCCATCAATAGAGACTCCATGTCCCACAAAGACCACTACATTATCATCATGGCGGGCGGAATCGGTAGCCGATTTTGGCCCATGAGCCGCTCTACCTTCCCTAAACAATTTCACGATATACTAGGCAGGGGCAAGACCCTGATCCAAGAGACTTTTGAGCGATTTTCTGCCTTTATCCCTGAGGAGAATATCTACATCGTCACCAATGATAAATACTATGATCTGGTAAAAGCCCAGCTCCCTCAAATTACCGATCACCAAGTGCTATTGGAGCCAGTAGGGCGCAATACCGCTCCCTGTGTTGCGTATGCAGCCTATAAAATCCAAAAACAAAACCCCAACGCCACCTTTGTGGTAGCTCCCGCTGACCACCTGATCAGCAAGCCTCAGGTCTTCCGCGAAGCCGTAGAGTTAGGTCTTAGCGCCTGCGAGGAGCAGGACATGATCATGACCCTTGGCATCACCCCTACCCGACCTGATACGGGCTACGGCTATATTCAATTCATTGAGGATGAACAAAATCGTGGCTACTACCAAGTCAAGACCTTTACGGAAAAGCCAAAACTAGAAGTCGCCAAGGCCTTTTTAGAAAGTGGCGACTACGTGTGGAATGGAGGTCTATTTATCTTTTCCTGGCAAACCATCCGCAAGGCCTTCGAAAACTATTTGCCTGACATGGCAGAGTCATTTGGCAACATTGAAGATGCCTATTACAGCGATCAGGAAGCTGCAGCCATTTCAGAAACTTACTCCAGTTGTCAAAACATCTCTATTGACTATGGCATCATGGAGCAAGCGGACAAAGACAACAAGGTTTATGTTATTCCAGCAGACTTTGGTTGGAGTGACCTCGGTACTTGGGGTTCTGTACATGAAAATAGCGAGAAAGATCCCCACCACAACGCCGTACATGGGCAAGCAATCCTCTATGATGCGGGCAACAACATGATCAAAACTACCCATGAGGGGAAGCTCGTGGTACTCAAAGGGCTCAAAGATTTCATCGTAGTAGACACCGACGATGCTTTGTTGGTCTGCCACAAAGATGAAGAGCAGTTCATCAAGCAGATTGTGGGTGACCTCAAGGGAAAATGGGACGGGGAGTTCGTCTAACAAAAGTGGGGGAAGTATCGGTCGGGCACAGCCCTGCAGCTTGGCTTCCTTTCCTGCTAGGACTTACAGTCTCCAATTAAGTGCCAGACTGGCGGTCCACGCTTGTAAGCCGTCAGATCGTTGATACCAGGCTCCGCGCAAATCTATCCCTTTAAGCATCAGGACTCTTTGGGAAGATGCTTGAAAGCGCAGGAAGCCAAATAATGGATTGATCCCCAAGCCGATACCTAGCTTGTGACTTTGAAAAGCCGAAAGGTCATAGTCAGAGGTGTAAAATTCAGCTTGGGGATCATGCTGTTGATATGGGGCAAAGTAGCGCGCAGCGCGCTGAACATGAAATCTATAGAAGGGATACACAGACCATGCAGTTCCAATCTTAATGGGGACTTCTAGTGAAGCAGTCTGTGCCAAAAGGTCAAAAGAGTCGTAATAAAAGCGATAATATCCGCGCAACAGGAGCCAATCCAATGGAAAGTAGCTTATCCGTGCCGCCAGGGGAACTTTAACTTTCCATCCCGGTAGGGTTTCAATGCGAGGGAGGCTATCACCCGGAATATATACCCGGTGAAAGGGAGTAGAAAGCAAGCCTTGTTGTACCACTACTTCACCCAGGAGGGCCGTTTGCAAGCGAGGATTGATGATTTTTGACCAAGTAGCTCCCAAGACAAAGGAGCGCCTTTTGTCGGTAGGAACCGAAGCCAGTCCATCTGACCTCAACTCTTCAGGGAAAATGACGATCCAGGTATCAAAATAGGCCATGAACCTAATGGCCAATTCTTGGTTTTGATCCTCGCTACTGAGGACCCAATGGCCACCTAAAGACGAGGATATATAATCTGATTCTATCCCATACCCTGCACTGACACCCCAGGTGTAGCCTTTGACCAAGTGCTGCTGCTCATAGCCAAGTATAATGGTGGCGTGGTTGTCCTTTAAAGAGGCTGAGGAGAGCCGACTGTCGATGCGATCCGTAGACGCCGAAGTATAGTTATTAATATGGGCTTGGACTTGGATTCTTGTACTAGAATCCAAAGGAATCAAGGCAGTGATCCGCGCTTCTCGGTCTTTCAATTCTTGGGTACCGATCCCCCCTGTAACGGCGGAATGATCTCCTTCCTGCTCATAATAATTGAACAAAAAGTTGACGTCAACGGGAAGGGGAGCCGACAAGCTATCTCGGTCTTGCCCGAGGACCCAGGAACAAGGAAGGCATAACAGGTAAATGAAGAGAGTTCTAGCTTTCAAGAGATGTAGAGAGATAAAATATAGGTACAATAATCAGAGTCAGTAGGTAGAAGTATTGACAGCCTATTAGCAGAGGAAAGCGATGAGTGGGATCCCAACTCAGAAAAGAATGTAGCACTCCCAAATGGACAGACGTCAATTGCATCCACACCCTCCACCAGATTTCCCACCGGTAGCCCCAGCAGCGCCTTCTCGGTAAGTCTCGATATTGGTCTCAAAGTATTCGATTCCCCTCGCCTGTAAGGCCATCTCCTCATCGTTAAGGTACATTTTTTCATATGCCTGAACCGAGACGCAAGCTGGACATCCCAGTAGGCAAAAGCCAAGCAAGCACAGCAGCCAAGGCTGCTTTAGGGTAGGGCTATTCTTTCTCATGGTTCATTTGATTTTTTTTCCAAAAGTCTTGCTCCGCATCGGGCTGAGTGAGCCAATTGAGCTCAAATCCTTTGGTCGTCACGATTTCTCCATTTTCTTTTACCAAGAGTCCTTCTACTCCCCGAATGTGATTCAATAGGGCCAAACCTTTCTCAGGGCCCAATACAGAGACTGAGGTGGCCAAGGCATCGGCGACTTCTGCATCTGAACAAACGACAGAAACGCTCGCTAGCCCCTTTACTGGCCACCCTGACCTGGGATCAATGATGTGGCTATAACGTTCTCCTTCAATCATAGCAAATCGCTCATAGTCTCCCGAAGTCACTACAGCCTGATCACTTAAGCTCAACCAAGCTAAGGATTCATCCCTTGCCCTAGGGTCCACAATGCCTATTTTCCATGGCTGACCTTGGTCTTCCCCCCAGCAGATAAGGTCCCCTCCTGCATTGACCAAGCCATGCTCTATGCCTAAGTTCATCATGACTGTCCTAGCTTGGTTGGCCGCGTACCCTTTTCCTATGGCACCAAATCCGATTTTCATGCCTGCTTTGGCCAGAAACACAGTGGTATCTTGCTCATCGAGCCAGATATTTTGATAGTCGATCAACGCTACTGACTGCTGAATGGCTGAATCAGTGGGTAAGTCTGTTAATTCTTCATGGAAATACCATACTTTATCTAGGCTAGCAAAGCTAAGGTCAAAGGCCCCATTGGTTAATTTTGACACCTTCTTTCCACGCAAAATCAATTGAAACAATTCCCAGTCTACCTTGACTGGCGTTATGCCAGCTTGACGATTTATTTCGGAGGTTTGTGAATGGGGGTCCCAGGAGGAAATCAAGCGCTCAATGCGACGAACCTCCGCAACGCCAGCCTTGGCTGCTTTTCCAGCTAGATATAGGTCATCATGTTGCGCAATAAACTGAAATTCAGACCCCATCAATCGATGCGTCTCTGTCCAGCTTTCCATGGCTTGCCCCTGGACTTTCTTTCCCCATGGACATCCTACAAATAGAAGGAATATTAGGAGGTGTTTCATTTCTTAACTACCCTTTGTTCCCAAATCTTGATCCCTAAACCCAATCGAAGGTCTACTGCATAGATATGATGTTCTTCGGCACGCCTCGCAGTGGAATTTCCTGCTATTTTCCAATCACTGTAGCGACCTTCTAACGAGATATAGACCTTCCTTGATAGCCATACCTGCTGTTGAACCCCAACCTCTCTTTGCCATACCATCCCCATGGCATCTCCTCCGGGATGAATGTGTTCAAAAAAGAAGTGGCCTAGCCTAATTTGTGGGATTAATTGGTACCGGGGGCGCTGAACTAAGGAATAGCCATAACCAATATGTAGCTCTCTAAAGCGAATAAAGCTTTCTTCGCTGATCAGATATCGACGACGTGACCAACTCTGATGCTCAGAACCAATCATGATGTCATCTACCAGACGCCGGGTTCCTCCTCCAAGCAGCCAACGATGAGGTCCTTTACCCACCCAGAGATTTAGCTCCACGGGTAGGCTAAAGGCCAAATGGGTTCTGTCGTAACCTAGGTGAAAGCCCGCGTCATCAAAACCTTTGTTATATACCCACCAACCTGCCCCAAGTCCGGCGTTTACCTCCGTCCCAATGGTTACTTGCCCTAATACAGCCCCCCATTGTACCAGGATCAGAGGAAGTAGGAGCACCCAATAATTTTTGCTCCGACTCATGGCATGGATCTTTCTGACCAAGATTTAAAAGCGGCTAAGCCCCCGTTTAGGTAAGCGGTACTCGCTTTCACGTCTCCTTCTGGGCTTAGAATAAGGCACCATGGAAATCGTCCCTCGGCATTGTACCTCTTAGCCAGTTGTGCATTCACTAGCTGCTGGTTTTCAGGAAGTTGGTTTTTCTTTTTGCGTGGAAAATCTGCTCGATAAAGGACGTATTTTCCAGAAGTCCAAGAGGCAAATTCTGATTGAGAAAAAAGCTCTTGCTCCCAGCGCATACAAGGCCGGCACCAATCAGACCCTGCGAAAAGTAACAAAATCGGGGTTTGCTCCAATTGTGCTTGAGCTACTGCCTCGTCCCAAGTTGTGGACCAAGCACCATTTTCTAGGCTTAGTTGTGCCCAGGTCATTCCTGAGCAGATCAACCAGCTGACCAAGCATATCTTAACAATTTGCATGGAAGGGTTCTTTGCGATAAGAACGGACTACGATCAAATATAGCACTTTTAATATGAAAATAGTGGGTATCCAACCCTGGCAAGTGATTCATCTTAAGGATCAGCTCATGTTATTCATCACGAAGCAAAGGCATCGTCAAGCAGTGAGGCCCCCCATTATCCGTACGGATCTCATTAGAAGACATTAGATGTAAGAGAGAATTATCGCTCTGTTGTCCCATCATCTTTCTCAGGCCCGCTGCAGTCAATGGGTTTCGATGATACGCCACCAATCGGTAGGGAGCGGTAGCAAACACATTCCCCGCCATATTATGTTGTTCAAACAGGGCCACCTTTAGGTGTTCATAGGGGGAGGGATAGTCATCAGGGGAACCGCCAATCCAGGCTACTTGATTCAAGTCGAGCAATTGATCTTCAACCAGTTGGTCAAGGAAGTAACGGGTAGTTTGGGGCAGTCTCTGAATTTTCCCTGTCTTTTTGATGTAATCTCGGTCATACACCTCCACCTTGCCGGCATGCTCAAAATGGTCCCAAGTTGGGATTCGACTTAGATCGGTTCGATATCCCCCCATATTTTTACGCAGCCAAGCCACAAAATGCTGTAGCACTTGCCGGGCGTGGGGCTCCCCAGCTGGATCTGGATAACCAAAAATGTAAGGCATAACGATGGCAGATTTAGGTCCTACCATGTTAAATACCGTATCCAAGTGGATGAACCCCCTTAGGTCTGGCACATTGACCAAATACACCCGTCGGAGTTTCCCCTTGTAATCGGCACTAAAAATTTTTTCTACGAGCATATTAAAAGCCGCTCGTGTAGTTCGGTTGGAGTAAAGGTAATCCATCCGTCCTACCCCAATGGCTAAGGTATCTTCGCTGAGAACCAACATATTGCCCCCTTCCATGAGAAAATAGTCTTGAAGTCCCGCGTGGGTCTCATCATCCTCCATTTGGCGCACGACATCCACCATATCAAGGAAAATGCTCCCTTCATCGAACATGGGGTGATACTTAAATACAGATCTCACCAAGGTCGGTTCTGGTCTGCGCCTAGCAGAGGCCATGGAGTTGATGATCACCCCACAAGGAGTGGTAGCTGAGGAGTCGCGCATCCACATCATCTCGCGCTTGGGAGGGATGATGATGTTGGGCAAGCGGTGATTATTCAAGGTGAGTTTGCGGGGATATCCCTCAATCAAATCACTCACTAAGAATCTGGTCTGGTAGTCTTCTAACCTGATGCCTCGGGCCTGAAGATGGTCTACATAGGTCTCAGCTTCTCGGTGCAGCGTATCTTGGAGTATGCGCATGCGCCTTCGCCCATCAGCTTGTTCAAAGATCTCTTCCAGCAAGGTCCTTAGTTCCAGTACATTTTCTTCTCCAATTTCCCCCCCTATGAAACTCTTAAGGTCGCTATGATCCCTTTGTAACTCTGTGAACACCCTTGGATTGGCACCCATCAGGGGGTGGTCTCCTTCCCAAGGTATTACGTGTTCGTGCTCGGCACCGGGAGTGTGAATCAATACTTTGGATAGAGGAGCATATTCAGAGAAAATGGCTGGTTTCATAATGAGTAGCGGTGGAAAGTTTAGGGGAAGGCGTAGGTACAGATTGAAAACTGGGCTCTCAAAATAAGGAGATTGCATTCAAAATATGCCTCCGACATCAAGTTTCTGCTTTGAAGAAGGATAGAATTTTTAGAGGGGCTTGCGACTAATTGGGTTTTGGCGAGAGATCATGTCGTGACAGGGGGCTTAGCCAGCCCCTAAAAGGGGGAGCAGGGGGAGATTGACTATGGCCGTGTCTTGCAACAAGAGGCATTCATGATTAGGGAACAGGAAAAAAATAACATGTAACTATTGGGTCGATATTTCATGCCAGATCAAGGAAGAAAAATCGAGTTTGGCGGGCCAATCGAGCTTTTT
>CAZFPQ010000068.1:0-4207 GCA_964521065.1 uncultured Bacteroidia bacterium
CAAATCTTGTAGGTGTCCCTTTTGGGGCACCTTTTTTTTGAGACGATGAGATATTGGGAGCTCGAGATATTGAGAAAAACTATTTGATGAAATGAAGGGGCTACACCAAATCCTCAGGAAGAGTAGAGCATGATACGAGATCCAAGTTATGGAATGATGCAATTCATTATTTAGCTCCTTCACATTTCTTGACCTATCCAGCACCTCCTTACCTCTTTTTTTGGAAAAAACTCCGCATGAGTTCTGCTGCAGTTTCTTCAAACAATCCTCCTTTGACCAAGGTCTTGGGGTGAAGCAAAAGAGGCTGGTGCCGGCGGTAGCCGTGCTTAGGTTCTTCCGCACCAAAGACGATGCGCCCAATTTGAGACCAGCGCAAAGCCGCGGCACACATGGGACAAGGTTCCACCGTTACGTATAAGGTGCAATCTTTTAAGTATTTGCTGCCGAGGAAGTTGCAGGCGGCGGTCAGCGCCAACATCTCTGCATGGGCAGTAGGATCTAGCAATCGCTCAGTTTGGTTATAACCCTTGCCGATGATGCGGTAGTTGCTAACGACAACCGCGCCAATTGGTACTTCGTCCTCTTCAAAGGCTTGTTCTGCCAGGTTTAGGGCCTGGCGCATGAAGTATTCGTCACTTTGAACCGCTAGCATGTCAGGAGAGCTTGAGAACTTGTGAGATTGGGATGTCGGGTCCAAAAGCGATACTTCAATGGGACAACCTTTGGGCCTTTGGCGATGCGGGACAAACCTCTCAATGTCAAAGTTCTAGGTGCAACAATTCGTGGTACAGCTTTCCAATGGGTAGTCCCATGACGTTGTAAAAATCTCCCTCAATACGGGAAACGCCAATCATACCAATCCACTCCTGAATGCCATATGCACCCGCCTTATCAAAGGGTTGATAGTTGGTGATGTAGTATTCGATTTCAGATTCATCAAGCCTGCGAAAGGTCACGAAGGTTTCGTCTGAAATACTTTTGAAGCGGCCTTTGTAAAATATCGTTGCTCCAGAAATGACCAAATGACTGCGGCCAGATAGTTTTTTGAGCATGGCTCTCGCTTCATTGGCATCGGCTGGCTTGCCCAATACATCCCCATCCAAGGCTACGATGGTATCAGCGGTCACAACAATATTTTCTTTGGCTAGATCATCGTAAGCTTTGGCTTTATTCTCAGAAATCAACACCGCTACCGCTCGTGGGTGAATGTCATCCGGAATGATTTCTTCTACCGGTCTGGTAATTACCTCAAACTCAAATCCAGCGTCCTTGAGCAGTTGGGCCCGACGAGGAGACTGAGAAGCAAGGATCAAGGGAGCTTTGGTCTTCATATCTATGGTTTCTTCCTTCAATCAGATGAGTGCCCTTCTAAGATAGCGGCCAGCTCATCATAAAACTCTTGGCCGTATTTCCTGATCAGGGCATGCTTGACAAATTTATAAACAGGTATCCCCATTTTAGCCCCTAAGCTACAGGCCGCTGAGCAAATGTCCCAGCGATCATAGTTTAAAGCCTCAAAAGCAGAGAGTTTACTTACCCTAACGGGGTAAAGATGGCAAGAAATGGGTTTTGGGAAGTCAATTTTTCCTGCCTGGTGGGCCTGCTCGATGCCGCATAAGGCGGTACCATCTTCCCCAAAGGTTACATAGGCACATTCACGGCCTTTGACTAGGGGGGTCGAGTGTTCACCGGTAAAATCGATGACACTAGTTCCCTGCTGTTCGATGGCGTTTATGCCTTGTTCGCGCAAAAAGGGCTTGACCTCAGGATAGATATCCTCTAGAATCTCGAGCTCTTCTGGCTCTAAGGGGGCACCCAAGTCGCCTTCTACACAGCAGGCTCCCTTGCAAGCGCTCAAGTCACACGCAAATAACTGGTCTCTCAATTCAGAGCTGACCAGTTTATCTCCAATTTGAATGGCTACAGGCTCCTGTTTATTCCTCCACATATCAATCAGGCCATTGGGGGTTTGCTCTTAATTTTGGTCAAACAAATAATGAAAAAATCGTCTGATTGTCGCTGAATTATTTTTGGGATGTCCCAGAAAAGGACCCAAGTGCTCCCATGCTCTCAAATATATCGTGTTAAACAGAAGGCAAGGGGAACATGGTACGGAGCATATCGGGTTGAATAGGTTAAGGGTTTAACAAAAAACTAGATAGTGAATGAGCTTTGTTAGCTTTCCCCTTAACTCATTTAACTTTTTCACTGCTTAACTCTCCCCAAGCCTCTTCTGCCCACTTGCTTAAGGCTGATATAGGATTTTCTGCATTGATAAACATTGTCTCAAAAGTGACGGTTTAGCTGTCTGACTTTGGTGGCAACCTAAGGATTATGCGCAAGTATCAGTCTCGTAACTTCAAGAAACAATATGATTTAGGGCAATACGCAGCTCTGTATCATAGCCAAATTTTTGCTAAGCTGAAAGGGCTGCAGGCCCCTAAGGATCGGATGGAGCCTTTTTTCTTGGACTTTGGTCCCGTTCGCTTTGAGGTAGCCCGTCACTTTGGTTTTTGCAAAGGAGTAGAAAACGCCATTGAGGTCGCATATGAAACCCTCGCAGATAATCCTGGCCGGAGGGTATTCATGATCAGTGAGTTGATTCATAATTCATTCGTAAATGAGGACCTAAAAGCCCGTGGCCTCCGATTCATTAAAACCGCCAAAGGGAAGCAATTGATCCCTTGGCAAGAATTGAGGGCGGATGACATTGTCATCACTCCTGCCTTTGGTGCCACCCTGGAAGACCAGTTTCGCTTAGAAGCCATAGGAGTAGATATCCAGCGTTGGAATGCGACTTGTCGCTTCGTGGAAAATGTTTGGTTTCGAGCCCAGGAGTTGGGGGAACAAGGCTATTCCATCATTGTGCACGGAAAGTTTCGCCATGAAGAAACCCTGGCTACTCGGTCTCACAGCCAGAAATATGCTCCTACCATAGTGGTTAAAAACAAGGAGGAAGCGCAGAAACTGGGGGAAATTATTCTCGGTAAGCGCCCTTTGACTGAATTTGAACCCCTCTTTGGAGACAAATGCTCAAAGGGATTTGATCCCTATCGGCATTTGGAGCGGGTAGCCGTGGTAAATCAAACCACCATGTTGGCAACGGAAACGGCTGAAATTGCGGATTACTTCAAGCAGGTTATGGCGGAAAAGCATCCTCAAGAGGGTGACTTAGATTTTCGCATTGCCAATACTCGGGATACCCTTTGCTACGCGACCAAAAATAACCAAAGTGCCACCTTGCGCTTGTTAGAGCAACCGGCTGATTTTGCCATTGTCATCGGTGGCCGAAACAGTTCTAATACCTCTCACTTAGTGGAATTGTGCGAGATGCGTCTGCCAACCTACTTCATCGCTTCTGAGCGAGACATCAAAAGCGCGCATCACTTGCTCCACTACGACTTTCACCTTCAGGAAGAGCGCAATGTCTTCAATTTTATCCCCAAGAAGCGGCCTGTTCGAATTCTGCTGACCAGTGGGGCCTCTTGCCCAGATGCCATTGTAGAGCATGTATTGATGAGGCTTCTTTCCTTTTTTCCCTACACTCGGAACTTGGACGAGGTATTAGCTGAGTATCAGGTGGTGCCCGCTCGGGCTTAGGTTAGAGGCGAGATGCGAGAATTGGGGCTAAATCGATGAGAGCTATTCCCTAGAGTTCTAACTTACACTCTCCAAGGAGGTTTCCCTTTAGCCAGTTGATCCGTAAATTAACAGTCCATTAAATGGCTGCTTATGGATTTTGAAGCTTTTTTAGCCAAGAAAAGGATTGATAGCACGGCCTTTCATCAGGCGCAAGGTGAGCTGTGGAGCAATTTCAGTCGGTTATACGTCCAGGTCGGGCCTAAAAGCTTTGACTTACAGAAGAAGTTTTTTTTTAATGATTTGCGGGCTTTGTACCCCATGCCATTCGAAGCAAAGAAACCTGGCAAGCCCAGCGTAAAACCTAAACTTAGCCTCAAAAAAACCATTACAACCAGCGGTCAAAACAAGCCTAAGTTGGAAGGCTCGGTGATGAAGAAGTCGGAGGATTCGAAGGCTAAACCCAAGCCGAAGCTGGCTCGTCCGGTGATGAAGAAACCTGAGGATTCGGAGTCTAAACCCAAGCCGAAACTGGCTCGTCCGGTGATGAAGAAGTCGGAGGATTCGAAGGCTAAACCCAAGCCGAAGCTGGCTCGTCCGGTGATGAAGAAACCTGAGGATTCGGAGT
>CAZFPQ010000068.1:4307-27884 GCA_964521065.1 uncultured Bacteroidia bacterium
TGATGAAGAAGTCGGAGGATTCGAAGGCTAAACCCAAGCCGAAGCTGGCTCGTCCAATGATGAAGAAACCTGAGGATTCGGAGTCTAAATCTAAGCCGAAGCTGGCTCGTCCGGTGATGAAGAAACCTGAGGATTCGGAGTCCAAACCCAAGCCGAAGCTGGCTCGTCCGGTGATGAAGAAACCTGAGGATTCGGAGTCTAAACCCAAGCCGAAACTGGCTCGTCCGGTGATGAAGAAGTCGGAGGATTCGAAGGCTAAACCCAAGCCGAAGCTGGCTCGTCCGGTTATGAAGAAGTCAGAGGATTCGAAGGCCAAACCCAAGCCGAAACTGGCTCGCCCAGTGATGAAGAAGCATACCAAAGAAGATCATGATCAATATAAACCTTCTGAGCAGGATTGAAGACCTTTACGCATAGATTGTTACCCGACTTCACTATCTTTATTGAGCAGTTTTCCATCATTTCTAAAACGAATTATTTTTCGATAGGCACATGCACATACAGTTCGAAACCTTTACCCTGGAAAATGGCCTCAAAGTGATCGTTCACGAGGATCATAGCATTTCCAAAGTTGTGGTTGATGTCATATACCGCGTTGGATCCAAAGACGAGGAGCCAGAAAAGACCGGCTTCGCTCATTTATTCGAGCACTTGATGTTTGAAGGGAGTAAGCACATCCCGAATTACGACACCCCTTTGCAGCGTGTAGGTGGCGAAAACAATGCCTTTACCAATTCTGATATCACCAATTACTACCTGAGCCTGCCTTCTAACCAAGTAGAGACCGGGTTCTGGCTGGAATCAGATCGCATGCTTGAGCTGAGTTTTTCTCAGGAGAAGTTGGACATTCAGCGCAGTGTAGTAATTGAGGAGTTCAAGCAACGCTACCTAAACCAGCCCTATGGCAATGCCCACTTGATGTTACGCGCCCTTAGCTACCGGGAGCATCCCTACCACTGGCCTACCATTGGCAAAGAGATCGCTCATATAGAGGCTGCTACCTTGGAAGATGTAAAGGACTTCTTTTTTGGCTACTACGCTCCCAATAATGCCACCTTGGTAGTGGCGGGTGATGTGACCTTGGAAAGAGCTCGTGAGTTAGCGGAAAAATGGTTTGGCCCCATTCCACGTCGTGAGCTTAAGAAGCATGAATTGCCCAAGGAACCAGCTCAGACCGAAGCCCGAAGACAAACGGTATACGCAGATGTGCCTTTCCCCGCCGTCTACAAGATGTACCACATTCCTGCTCATACGGAACGCGAATATTACTTGGCTGATATTCTCACCGACCTGCTTTCTAACGGAAAAAGTGCCCTTCTTTTTCAATACATGGTGAAAACCCATCGCTTGGCGCAGAGTGCCAGTGCCTTTACCTGGGGCATGCATGATCCAGGGGTACTTTCTATTGATGGGAGATTGGCAGAAGGAATCTCTGTGGAGGATTATGAATCTCATCTCCAACAGGCCCTAGGTTTACTCCAGGATTTAACGGAGGAAGATCTTGACCGCATCAAGGGCAAGCTCGCCGCTATCTTTGTGATGCAGAAGACCACTCTTTTAGGAAAGGCCATTGCACTGGCTCAGTACGATGCACTTGGCGACCCTGACTTGATCAACCGCATTCCCGAAATTTACCAAGGTATTACCCTCGCAGAGGTAAAGCAGGCCGCTTCTACTTATTTGGCCCCTGAGAACTGTTCCACTTTGTATTATTTGCCTAAATCTATGGAACCTGTGGCGTAGAGTGGGAGGAGTGAATGAGTTAAGAAGTTAAGGGAGTGAAGGAGTGAAGGAGTGAAGGAGTGAAAAAGTTAAAAAAAGCTGGCTCATCTACGGTCTTAGTAGAGCACACAGATCGTAAAAATGCTTAGCCGGATTCTGAGGACGTGTGCGGGCATAAAGCGTAATCCGGCTACCCTTTACACCAAAATCGTAGACCCAATAAGCTGACCGGGCTAAGAGTTTAGTTTTCCTCTGTTGTGGTTTGGAGAGTGCCTTTTTCGCCTAACCATTCATGGTTTTTGAGGGATAGAATGATACCAGATAGAAAAAGATAGGGTGCTACCTGAGAAGGAGCACCCTATTCTACATTAAGCGTTAGGAGTTGATTAACTCACTAGAATTTCAGAACCTGCTTGAGGATCTTTGATTTTTCACGGCTTGAAATCACCTCCTTGTCGTTCGAAAGGATGATTTTGAACCGATTACCAAACCAGATTACAATTTCTTTGACGTGCTTGAGGCCAATGATGCAGGAGCGATTGACCCGAAAGAACATGTCTGATGGGAGCTTCCGCTCAAAAGTGTCTAAGGTGTGGTTGAGTAGGTATGAACGCTCGTCAGTAAACAAGCGGACGCTGCGCTCCTCAACCTCAATGCAAACCACGTCAGAGTAGTCTACCAGTTTATAGCGGTCCCGAGTAGGGATAGGTACCTTGTTAGAAAAGGGCGTTTTGATGTCTTCTGCGAGTTCGCTGCGTAAGATCTCGGTGATCTTATCCTTGTCCAACACCGAATCACTGCGGTTGTCTTGAACCTTGTCTACTGTAGACCGAAGGCGCTCCTCATTGAAGGGCTTGAGCAGATAGTCAATCGCATTAACTTCAAACGCTTTGATGGCATGCTCGCTGTAAGCGGTAGCAAAAACCACAGCTGGCATCTGCTCTAGATCAATGTTTTCAGCCACCTCCAAGCCATTCATGCCCGGCATCTCTATATCTAAAAAAACCAGATCTGGCTTTTCTTTATGAATTTGCTCGAGGGCTTCTAGCCCATTTTCTGCGAAACCCACAACTTCTACATCATTGAATTTGCTGAGCAGACGTTTCATCTTGTTGCGAGCGGGTTGTTCGTCATCGGCGATCAATACGCGGAGGGTAGCCATAAACGGAAAGGGTAAAAGTTTGGGAATTTCAAAATATTTGGCTCACTGCAAAATAGGAAACTACTGGGATAAAAAGTAAGACAGGCTGGGCCAATTTCTGTCTTCCGAGGTTTCCCAGAGCCAAAACGAATCGAAGAATTAAAATATTCAATCCTCTGGTAACAAAAGCCATGCCGTTGATATATGGCGTAGCAAGGTGGGTCCTGTATTACGGAGCTTAAAAAGCATCAGATGTGGTAAAAATGAACGAATTGAGTTCCACTCTCAGGCCTGCTTTTAAGCTATCCAAGTATTTTATGGATCAAAACGCTACAAATCTAACCTGCTCATGTTATTTTGGCTGAGGGCTTATCACAAGCGAAGTCCAGGTCTTAGACCTGGACTTAAGCTTTGGGGAGGTAAAAATGTGTATGGCTTGTTACAAGCGGAGATAAGAGGAAGGACTAACAGGCTGCTGGGCCTTAAATTCTCAATTCCCGACCTCTCAATATCTTTCTTAATTACAGCCAGCTCCGCCGCCACTGAGGACGGCCGGTGCAATCCACCAGAAATCAGCGGCATCTACGCTGTTGCGCTGTACTTCTCGGCGACTAGGGGCACAGTTGGTGTCGTCCCCCATGGGAAAACTTAGGCCAACAGAGGCAGTCCAGCCTTCGCTGCGGGTAGATTCTACCAATCGGTAGGATACCTGGTTTTGCTCCGCGAGCAGGGCGTTGTCAAGGTCAATGAAGTTGGTGCCGGTACCAGTTAGGTAGCCTACTTTAAGGTCTAGGTAGGTTTGGGGAGCAAAGCGAAAGCGAAGCCCTGCTGCTCCACCATAGCTGAGGATGAGATCACCATTGACAGTTTCGGGTTCGGGGCAGAATTCGTCTTCATCATTGTGACCATTGATTACAACGCCTTCAGAGCTGTAAAAAAGTCGAGAACCCACTAAGCCCTCGGCATACAGTTGCACAGGAAAGCGATGAGAGGTAATCAAGCGAACTACGCCATGGACTCCTACTTGGTTATTGGCCAGACGCAGCGAAGCATTCTCCCCACGGTAGGGATATCCCAGCGTAATAGGGAAGGAGACACTGCCACCAAAGTCAAAGTTTACATCGAGTCCATATTGGAGGTCGATTAGGCGATTGGTGCTGATGGGACGACTCATGACATTCATTCCCATTCCAATACCATTGCGGTAGCCCGCGTCGGCCAGTTGGTTCAAGGGGGTGAAATGTCTTAGGTAAAGCCCAAACTCGGGATAGAGTTGGGCAGGAACCGGCTCTTCGATTACTTGTATTTGGCTTTCTTCAAGGTTGGGTGTAGGGACTTCAGTGAAATCGATTTGCCGATGTTCTTGGGCCATCAAGTTGGCCCCCAGTAGCATGATGAGTGAAATGGAGCAAAAAAGGGTAACAATTTGCTTCATGGGGAAGTGATTAGGTGTTAATGGGCTATGATCAAAATAATACATTTTGACCAGATATGTTTAGCCTCAATGTAAACACTTAGCTACTGTGTCATATAAAAGGACAAACGTGTTAGGGATTTGGCCGATCCAGCTGATCCACCACCGTGCGGAACTCATCCCAGAGATAGCCTTTTTGCAACAGGTAGCGAACTACTTTTTCTTTCCGCTTTAAATGAGGATCACCTTCTAGCTGTTGCCACTTCTTCTCAGCGAGGTCTTGCACTTTGTTCTGGTAAGCCTCTTCTTCTATTTCTTCTGCCAATCCAGCTTCGACTAGTGACTTAGGTACCTGCTTTTTTCGCAATTCATGACGGATCTTTTCCTTGCCCCAACTTTTATGGTAAAACTTACCTCTTACAAAAGAGCGAACAAAGCGAGCATCATCTAGGAATCGCTCATCTTCTAGGTGAGCCAAATATTCATCGTGCTGCCAACCCGGAATCCCCCAATCCCAGAGTTTGCCGATCACTTCACTGGTGCACCTGTCCTGGTAGGCACAATATTTATACAGCTTTGCAACAATTTCTTCCTGCATGATGGTAGGGTATGTAAAGGCCAAACGGTATCAACATTGCAGGTCACTGGCCTTGTGCCTGGGTTCCCACCGTAGCGGTTGACCACTTGAGAAAATCATTAAATTTGCGCTTGCCAATTTGAGTCTTATGAAATTCGGTACCAATTCTAATAAACTACTTATCATTGGGTTGCTCCTAGCTTTTGGCTTTGGGCTGAATGCATGCCGCAAGTATGAAGATGGTCCCACCTTCAGCCTACGCTCTAAAATAGAGCGTGCAACCAACAACTGGACGGCGCAGAGCATTTCTCGAAATAGCATCGATGAGACCCTCTTTTTCTCGGCTTACACCCTCGATCTAGCCAGCAATGGCAGTTTCGTATGGCGATATGACCTCGTAGACGATAGCCTAGGGGTACAAGAAGTGAGCGGCATTTGGGAAATCGTTTCTGCCAAAGAGCAGATTCGCTTAACCTATGGCAATCCAGACCCTGATACAGATCAGGAGTTGTTGTTCTTGGATATCCGCCGCTTGGCCGAAGATGAACTATGGGTAGAATATCTTTTTGAAGAAGACTATTATAGTGTAAAGCTGCAGTAAGCCGGCTTACGATCAACCCAATAGTTCCCCAAGAGCTCCTTCCACATTGCGTTGAATACGCCCGTTTAGGTCATCCCCCTCAAAGGCCTGGAAGGCTTGTCCCGTCATGGTTTCAAAGAGTTCGATGTATCGCCCGCTGACTTGATTGACAAAGGCATCCGTCATCTCTGGCATGACCTGCCCATCCTTGCCTTGAAACCCATTTTCGATGAGCCACTCTCGGACAAATTCTTTGGAGAGGTGTTTTTGAGGAAGGCCCTCGGCCTGTCTCGCTTCATAGCCTTCGGCATAGAAGTACCGAGAAGAATCTGGAGTATGGACCTCATCCATGAGGTAAATTTCATCTTGCCTGGTTCCAAACTCATATTTGGTGTCCACGAGGATGAGTCCTTGCTGGGCTGCCATCTCCGTTCCTTTGGCAAAAAGATCCAAGGCATAACGCTTTATCTTCCCCCAATCATCGGCATCTACCAGTCCTGAGGCCAGGATGTCCCGCTCACTGATGTCCTCATCGTGACCAATGGTAGACTTCGTAGCCGGGGTGATAATGGGCTCTGGGAAGCGATCTGCTTCCTTCATGCCATCTGGTAAGGGGACCCCACACAACTCGCGTTTCCCCGCTTGGTATTCGCGCCAGGCATGGCCAGCTAAGTAGCCTCTTACCACCACTTCTACCATGATGGGTTTGCACTTTAGCCCAATGGTCACGTTGGGATCTGGTGCAGAGACGAAGTGAGTGGGAACGATGTCTTGGATGGCGTTGAAAAAATGGGTGCTTACTTGGTTGAGTACTTGGCCTTTACCAGGAATCGCGCGGGGGAGAATGTAGTCAAAAGCAGAGATGCGATCGCTTGCCACAATCACCAAATACTCCTCTGCAATGTTATATACGTCTCTAACCTTGCCGCGGTAAACCTCCCGTTGTGCAGGAAATTGAAAGTTGGTTTCTTTTAAGGCTGTTGCCATAGCCAAAATAATCTTTAGAATAATTCAGATAATCTGCTAAAGAACACTCAAAAAATAAGATATGCCTTTTTGCTTTGCGTTTTGTCCCATCTTACTCCCTTTGAAGCCTCTTAGTGCCAACTACTCACGGAGAAAAAAACCTCTTAGCTCTGACAGGTTGGAATCTTCGACTCGCTAAGGTCGATTTTTCTTCCTTGATCTGGAACAAAATTCCTACGCAAAAGCGACATGTTATTTTTTTCGTGCTCTAAGAAGTTAGAATAAACTCTTTTTCCAATAAATCCCGTCGCTCCCCTCCCATCCACGCGAAAGTAAACAGGGCTTAGGGTAAATAAAAAAGCAGATCGACCAAAGGTCGACCTGCCATATATCGATCACCGGACCAGGATTGCTTAGCGCAAGAATTTACCAAGCATGCCACCAATGTCATCCAACATAGATCCGTCACCATCTTGATCCATCAAGCTGGTGATCAAGTCTACAGCAGTGGATTGAGATCCTCCTGTTTGCTGGGCAGAGGCACGCTCCGTACCTAGCATGGAAGACAGGCTATCTGCATCCAACCCCTGTTCACGTTGCTGCTTACCTAGTTGACCCATAACGATAGGTGCTAGGTTTTTGAGAAGCATGCTTACCAAAGCTGGGTTCATGCCACTCATTTTGCTGATACCTTGCTCAGCTGCGCCTTGCTTTTGACCAAAGATATGTCCCAAAATCGCTCCACCCATGCCGGTATCAGAGCTTCCTAAGAAACCTACTAAGTCATTTAAGATGCTGCCGTCGTGGTCGCGAGTCAAGGCATTTTGCAGGGATTGAGCCCCTTGTGGGTCGTTGGTGTTTTTATCTAGTGCGCCAATCAGCATAGGGAGAGCGGCAGAGATGGCTGCGCTGGTGGTGGCTTGATCGCTACCCAGTTGCTGGGTCAATGCTTGGAGGGCAGGGCCACTCAATTGTCCGGTGAGTTGTTCAATCAGAGAGCTTGACATAATTGAATAGGTTCAGGGTGAGATTTTTGATTAATTTCGAGAGGAGGTCTCTCGCTTTGTTAAGATGTAGAGAGAACAGAACGGTCACTTGAACTTACAAAATCCCCCGCAAAAGTGCGGATTTCTCTTATGACTACTGGAAACTTGCCCTATCCCATTCAGATTGGACACGAATCTCTGTCTCAGTTAAGTGCCTGGCTAGAAACTCAAAACTTTTCTCGCTTGGTTGTTCTTAGTGACGACAACACGCACCAGCACTGTTACCCTCGCTTGACTGGCCACCTGCCCAAGCACGACTTGATTTTAATTCATCCCGGGGAGAAGTATAAGAACCTTGATACTTGTATTGATCTCTGGGCCCAAATGACCGATTTGGCTCTGGACCGAAAAGCGCTGCTTATCAACCTGGGAGGGGGAGTGATTGGAGACATGGGAGGGTTTGTGGCCAGTACCTATAAAAGGGGAATGGCATTCGTGCAGATTCCCACCACCTTGCTTTCACAAGTAGATGCGAGTGTCGGCAGTAAACTAGGGATTGATTTTCAGGGATATAAAAATCACGTGGGTCTGTACCAAGATCCTCTAGGGGTATACATCGATCCTGCGTTCTTAACCACCCTACCCAAGGCAGAACTCAAATCTGGATTTGCAGAGGTGATCAAGCATCATCTGATCGCAGACCGAGCTGCCTGGGACCAGTTGCGCTTACAAACGGAAGTCGAGGCTCTGCCTCTGGAAGATCTGATTCGGCATTCCATTGAAATCAAGGCAAGAATAGTTCAGGCAGACCAGCAGGAACAAGGGCTGCGAAAAGCCCTGAATTTTGGTCATACCATCGGTCACGCGCTTGAGACTGCCCGCTTACACGGGCCTAGTCCCTTGCTCCATGGAGAAGCCATCGTGGTGGGAATGATAGCAGAATCTTATCTGTCTCATCAGCGTGGCTTGCTCAGCTTAGAGGAACTGCGGCAAATCGAAGCTTATTTTTCAGCCATCTACCCAGAAGTCTCCATTCCTTCTCAAGAGGATGAAGAAATATACCGCCTGAGTCTCAACGACAAGAAAAACCTGGGGGGAAAGATCATGTGTACCCTTCTAGATGGAATTGGCCAGGCAGCAGTTAATCAGGAGATCAAGCAAGAAGATATTTATGCCGCTCTGGATTATTACCGCAACCTGTCTAATCGTGTAAAGCCCTAAGGGGGAAACTGTCTCCATGGTTAGATGCATTGGGATATAAGGGATGTGTCTGGCTATTCATTTTTCTCTTCAAGATTGTGACTATGGCACTCATCAAAGCATACGCTGGGCATCTTCCTAACATTTCACCTACTGCTTGGGTAGCCGAAAACGCCACCATTGTCGGCGAGGTAGAGATAGGTGCTCAAAGCAATATCTGGTACGGGGCGGTATTGAGAGGGGATGTCGGGGCGATCCAGATTGGGGAAAGGGTGAGTATCCAGGATTTGGTGATGCTGCATTGTACCCTCAATTATAGCCAAACCCAAATCGGCAACGACGTGGTGGTGGGACATGGGGCAGTCCTGCACGGCTGCCAAATAGAGTCTGAGGTACTTATTGGCATGAATGCTACCGTGCTAGACCACGCCTACATTCCCAGTCATACCATTGTGGCTGCTCAAGCCTTGGTCCCAGAAGGTAAACGCTTGGAACCTGGTTTCATCTACGCAGGAGTACCTGCCAAGAAACACAAACCCATTTCACCCCAACAAATTGAAGGCATCAAGCGCAGCGCTTTACATTATGTGGCCTATGCAAATGAGCACGCTAAGTGAGGTCTTGAGCTAGGGTGAGCTTGAGATATTGGGAGGATGAAAGAATTTAAGGATTTTTAGTCCCCAAGCCTTTGATTCAAATTCCCCCAACGAATTTCCTCGATTCCTACTTTTTAATCCACCATTCCCTTGCGAAAATCTCTTGCTTCCATCCTGTTTTGGTCAGTGATTTCTGCGGCTTTCATTGGTCCTGGCACCGTTACGACCGCCGCAAAAGCTGGCGCGACTTACGGGACTTCTCTCATTTGGGCTTTGCTCTTTTCGATTATAGCGACATACCTACTGCAGGAGGCAGCAGCCCGCATTCCCCTTTTATCAGGCAAAAACCTTGGACAAGCCTTACAGCAAGTGTTTCAAGGTCAACGAGGAAAGTGGTTAAACCGCTCATTGGCCGTGGCGGTAATTTTAGGCTGTGCGGCATATGAGGCTGGCAATATACTAGGGGCGGTGGCTGGCTTGGAATTGGTATTTCCTGATTCTTTTTGGCCCTCCATCCTTATTCTAGGGAGTCTAGCCTTTGGCCTGCTTTGGATAGGGAAAATCCAAGGTATTGCCCAGGCCTTGGGCATTGTGGTTGCCTTGATGGGGCTGCTATTTTTAGTGGTAGCCCTAAACAGTCCTTTGGGAGAAGAGCTAGCTACACTTAGGCCTTGGCCTCAACTACCTCAAGGGAGTGAACTACTCATCATTGCACTCATTGGGACCACCATCGTGCCATATAACCTTTTTTTAGGCTCAGGCCTGAAGCATGGTCAAAGTATGTCTGAAATGAGGAATGGCTTAGGAGGGGCCATCTTACTAGGAGGCCTGATCAGCATGGTGATCTTGTTGGTGGGAACTCAGGTGGAGGGGGCATTTAGTTTTGAAGCCTTGGCCCAAAGTCTCTCGAACAAGGCCGGGATAGGTGGCAAATACCTCTTCGGATTTGGGTTGGCAGCGGCAGGTTTTACCTCTGGGGTAACTGCTCCCTTGGCCGCGGCTGTGGCTGCCAGTAGCTTATTGGGACAAAATAATTCAACTTGGCAGAGTCAAGGGAAGGCCTTTCGAGGGGTTTGGTTAGCTGTTTTGTTGTTTGGTTTGGCTTTTGGCCTGATGCAGGTCCAACCCATTCCCGTCATCATCCTTGCGCAAGCAGTAAATGGACTGCTGTTGCCTATGGTGGCAACTCTATTGTACATATTGATAAATGATGGCAACTTGATTCCTGGGCAGGGACAAAATAGATGGGGGCGAAACATATTGACCTTATCGGTGATTGGGGTCAGCATTTATTTAGGAGGACTCAACCTCCTAAAAGCAATAGCTCGGATGGGTAACCTGGGGGATGAGTTTTGGCAAGCGGGCCTATGGCCTTTGGCAATTCTAGCTGGGCTATTAAGCATAGGCCTGGGGATAAGGGTGGCCAGAAAGTAGGGCTTGCCGAAGTTTCCAGCAGAGATTACTCGCTTTTTTGTGTGCCGGTCAGTAAATTTCAACCGATTCATTTAGCTTCATTCCTCATCCGCTTTCTATGATCCTCGCCATCGATATCGGTAATTCAGACATCGTTTTTGGATGGTACCAAGCTCAAGAATGGACTCACCAATTGCGGGTCCCTGTGGAGGCTTATTTAGAAGTTTCTATTCGTTTAGGAGACTTTATGAGGGAGAATGAACTAGGAGAGAATGGCTTGGAGCAAATTGTGCTAAGCAGTGTGGTATCGGGTATTACCCCTACCGTAAAAAATCAGGTGGAGCTCCTGCTTAAAAAGGCGGTCACCCAATTGGGGCCTGCCTTATTTGAGCAACTAAACCTAGGGATAGACAATACCGCTGAAATTGGTTCAGATTTGGTCGCCAATGCCGTGGCGGGATTTTCCAGGTTCCAATCTTCTACCATCGTAGTGGACTTCGGAACAGCTTTGACCTTTACGGTCATTGGGCCCCAAGGACACATTCGCGGGGTGACCATTGCACCAGGATTGGGTACTGCTATGCGAGCTTTGGCCTCCAATACGGCGCAGCTGCCTCAGGTTCCTCTGGAATTACCCGCATCTGCCATAGGGACCACGACTCCTCATGCCCTGCAAGCAGGCATCATGTTAGGTTATGTCGGTCTAGTAAATGAACTGCTGGATCGCATGGAGGAAGAATTAGGGACCAAACCCAAAGTAATCGCTACGGGAGGACTTGCCCGTAAACTCACTCCCTTGGCCACCCGCTTCGATTTGATCGACCCTTGGTTGACCCTAGACGGAATTCGCCAAGTTGGTGACTTAGCAAGGGGCTAAATCGACGACCTTTTCTTGCACTTATTACTTCTTGATTGGGGGTATATGGTCAGACACTTCTTCTGTTTGATCGGAGAAGGAATGTGATTTTTTTACCGAAAGGGAGAAGTTATTTTGAAGTAAAGAATTAGATCAAAAATATCCTCCTTTCGAAATAAAGCCGAGCCCCGGAACTGAACCATATGATTTTAAAGGATTTTTTAGTCGGGGAAAATGAGAGAACAATCTTTCAGTACGGTGTAAGATCAATCATGAATTCGTTGGGAGTAGCCGCTTCAGAGACGCAACAACATCTTACCTATGTTTGGCAACCAGCTTTCCGAAAAGTCTTCCATCTTACCCCCCATAAATCACTCCAAAAGCATGCTTGGGGATATTGATAGCTACTCAAAGGAGGAACTCTACCTCTATTTACAGCGGCTTCTGGCCCAAAAGGAAAACCGCGTGGGGAGGATCAGTACCTCATACCCTAAACCACGGATGGATCGAGAAAAGGGACTGGTGAATAGGTCTAATGAATTTAGGTACTCATCAGGTGAACCCCACCCTCTTTGGATGCAGGAACTGGCCATGCACGAGGCCAACCTACATGCAGTAGTTGAAAACACTTCGGATTATATCTTGTCAATAAATCGCCGTTTTGAAATCACGGTAATCAACTCTGCTTTACAGCAAGCCACTGAAAAGATCTATCAGGCTCAGCTGCGACCAGGCATCAATATCTTGGACGCATGTCCCGAAACCGTGATAAACCATTGGTTACCGGAATTTGAGCGGGCCATGCAAGGAGAGTCTTTCAAAAACATTGGCAAGTACACCTATAGCAAGGGGACGAACTATTATGAGTTTTCTTATCGACCGATTCTCGGAGTAGATGGAGAAGTCAGGGGGGTAAACTTTTTTGGCAAAAACATCACGGAGAAAGAAGCGGCCCTTGAAGAGATGAGGGCAAAGGAGCAATTGTTGGCCTCAATTAATCACAGCATCACCGAAGGGATATTTCGCACAAATGAAGGGAAGATCATTTATGTCAATCGGGCTTTTGTGGAATTGTTTGGCTATGACCAAGTAGATGAATTGATGGCGCTAGATCCCTATGAATTGTATGTTGACCCCAAAAGACGTGATGACTTCGTGAGGTACATGAAGACCGAGAACTACTTCCTCAATGAGGAAGTGCAGTTTCGAAGAAAGGACGGTAGCACCTTTTGGGGTTTGATCAGTAGCATCAAGGCCATCGGGGAAGATGGGAAAACCTATTTTGATGGAGCCATTCGCAACGTAACAGAGATCAAAGATGCTTACCGGAAACTGGAAGATCGGAACCAGGAGCTAACTAAGCTCAATGAGGAACTAGACAGCTTCGTATACCGCACTTCGCATGATCTTCGGGCCCCTTTGGTTTCTTTGGCAGGCCTCATCAATGTCGCTCGAATGAGTGATGAGACCGCTGAACGTGACACCTATTTTGCCTTGATGGAAAAGACCATTGGAAAATTAGATGGTTTTATCCAAGACATCATCCACTACTCTAGGAACTCTAGGGCTGAGATCAAGGCAGAGCAGATAGATTTTCGGCAAATGTTGCTCAACAGCGAAGAGGAATTACGTTACCTAGACAACTCGGCAGATATCCACCTGGATATTCAGGTGCATGGCGAGGGAGAGTACTTTTCCGATCCTATCAGGCTAGGCATCATTTTCAACAACTTGCTGTCCAACAGCATCCGCTACCGAGATCCCCAAAAGCCCCAAAATCGAGTTCAGGTAAAGGTCTTAATCAAGAACGATGGAGCCTATTTTACCTTTGCGGATAATGGGATCGGCATTGCAGAAGAGCATCAGGAGAAAATCTTTGGCATGTTTTATCGCGGCACTCGGCTAAGTGAGGGGTCGGGAATCGGACTTTACATCGTAGACGAAGCGGTGCAAAAGCTCGGGGGAAGTGTGGCTGTAAGTTCGGAACTAGGAGTGGGAACTACCTTCGAGCTGTTTTTGCCAAACATGAATGAGTAGGAAATCTGAGCCATGGAAGAGAGTGATGGTGCAGCTCACTGCTGTACTTTTTCCCCCTTCACGAAAAAAATAACCCAGCCTACAACCAAATGGCCACGAGGAGGTACATTAAGTCGTCATGGCAGAACATACCCCTTCCCCCAGATTTAATTTAGTTCAGATCGAATCTGAATTGGTAGATGGATGTCTCTCAGGTGATCGTCGCGCTCAGAAAGCTCTTTACGATCGCTACAAAGACGCCATGTATACCTTGGCCTATCGGATAGTAGGAGACTTCGACCAAGCCCACGATGTGCTTCAAGAAGCTTTCTTAGGGGTATTTCGGGGTATCAATAGCTTCCAGCGGCGTTCCACTCTTGGAGCCTGGATCAAGACCATCGTGGTGCGTACAGCTTACAAAAAGCTGCGCAGAACCCCCCAGCTCGACCGGCTGGAAGACCATCATACGGCAGAAATGATAGATTGGGGGGACTACTTGGATGTTACTTACCTAGAAAGAGCCATCCAGGCTTTGCCTTCCGGATATCGGTCGGTATTTGTGTTAATCGAAATCGAGGGGTATTCCCACAAAGAGGTCGCGGATATGCTCGGTGTGAGTGTAGGGACCTCTAAATCCCAGCTATACCACGCCAAAAAACGCCTCCAGAAAACCATCAAAGCCTTAGAACTACGCCCATGACTGAGCATAATAAAGACCGATTGAAGCGGGCTTTGGAATCTTTGCCCAGCTATGAACCCCAGGAGGAGCTTTGGGACCGACTGTCCCATGAGCTAGATGCAGATTCCTCGTCGAGCGAGACCGAACTTGTAGGAAAGCAAGCTCTAGATCGGGCAATTCGGGAATTGCCACGATACCAAGCGCCCCAACGCTTATGGGGGCACATTGAGCGCAAGCTCAACCGAACCCTTCCCCCGGTCAGAAGTTGGCTTGGCGTCGCTGCTTCGGTTTTGCTGGTGATGGGAATAGCGATTGGCAGCAGTTGGCGAACCTCCGCTCCTAAAACTGATTTACAGCTCTCAGAAAAACAGGTAACTCCACGACCAGCCTTGAGCGTTCCTCAGGATGTAAGCCAGTCTCTGGCTTTACCTGCTTGTTTGGAAGATGAAGAGCAAAGAGGGGAAGCCCTAGTTGTTCGGAATCAGTTGTTAGGCTTACTAGACAAAATTGAGGAGGCGCATCTCCATGGAGAAGTATCTATACGGGACTCCCTACAAGCCCTTTTTGAATCCCAATCCACCTTGGCTAAGCAAACCCTTTGTAGAGAATAATGGTGGTGTGGTATCAGCGTTTTACCACCCTGGGGACTTTGAAAAATTCAGTCTCTGCCTCTGGAGCTTGCTTGATCATGGCTTCGCGATCCAAGGCTTTCTCAGCCTGATCTAAACGAGCCACTCCCATCTCTCTAGATAGGTGTATCAAGGGTTCTACACCCTGGGTATCCAACTCTTTGAGCACGCCCACAAAATCCAGCATCCGCTGGAGGTCTGCCCTCATCTCTGGTAATTCCTCTTCCGTGACCTTGAGCTTGCCCAATTGAGCGAGTTTATGGATGAGTTGATCGGTAATTTCCATGGGTTTGAGATATCGAGATCTTAAGAGTAGAGATTCCGTGCCTAAGGCTTGGTAGCTAGGAAGCTATTTGGGTTTTTCGATTGAATCTCTGAAACACAAAGTAAAAGCAATCTCTGTTCAAAAAGGGAAACTTTCAAGGCTTGCTTCATTTCTTTTGCGTTACAGATTATCTTAGGAAGGAGCAGCATAAGCAAGTGGACGTAAGAACAACGGTAATCGGGTTCCGGGAGTAAGGGCTATGTAGTGGCAGCTATTCATTCTTATTACCATAGTTCCCCAGACCATCTCCCGATTTCTTCTATCCCAGTGCTTATCTGATACAGTGGATCCTTTTTAAAACAAAGCCATGGAAGAAATCGAAGTCAAAATCCTCGAAATAGATCGTCCCCAAGTCGAGAAGCGCCTAACAGCCCTGGGAGCCACCCTGAGTTTCGATGGGGAAATGGCTGCCTTGTTTTTTGACTACGCTGATCAGCGAATCAGTACGGCGGGGTCAGTATTGCGGCTGC
Source organism: uncultured Bacteroidia bacterium (assembly GCA_964521065.1). Taxonomy (GTDB): domain Bacteria; phylum Bacteroidota; class Bacteroidia; order J057; family J057; genus CAYVAP01. The sequence goes on from CAZFPQ010000068.1 coordinate 19,878, forward strand.
GAAAGGAAGGCCCACGATCTGTCTTGACACACAAGCGACCTCGACCTACCCAGGGAGCGAAGGTGATGCATGAACTAGAAACCGAGGTGGGAAGCTTTGACGCCACGCGGGAAATCTTGCAGGCCACTGGCTTAGAGGTTATCAAGTCGACCCGAAAGTTTCGCACCCAATACGACCTTCCAGAGGGGCACGTAGTCATCGACGATTACCAAGATGATTTGGCAGCAATTCCAGTGTTTGTGGAAATTGAATCACCTAACCTGACGGACCTACAAACACTGGTCCTGAGGCTAGGCTTCAGTTTAGAGGATACCAATACGTGGAATACCTATGATTTGGTCCAGCATTACATCAAGGGATAATTAGGGCAAAAAAAGACCTCTCAGAAAACTGAGAGGTCACTATTGGTTTATCCCGGGGACAGGAGACTACAGTTCAATGACACTGTTGCTGGCGTCGCCGAAAGGAGTAGGCGCAGACTTGTCAGCCTCCTCATCATTCAGCCAAGTATTTCCGTCTACCAAGTAGCGGAACTGGTACTCCTTACCTTGTTCAAGGTCAACGGTAACGGTGTAGCCACCGTTCTTCAAGCCCTTCATGGGCTCGGCACTTTCGTTCCACTCGTTGAAATCACCTACTAGGTGTACAGAGGAAGCTCCGTTGACTTGATCTTTAGACAGCTTGAAGGTAACCTTGCAGACAGGCTTACTTTTTAAAAACTTTTTAGTGATGCTCATAGCGAATTGCAATTAGGTCTGCATGACTAAGACGACCGCTTAGTCGCGGCAAAGTTAGAAAGATTTGCAGCTATTTTCATATTTCCTCGGCAAATACTTTCCGATTCGAATAGTCATTTTCCGAAAAAAGATTTACGAAAACGATTTAGTGTAAAATTTGCCCCAAATTATGCTAAGTCTCTGATAGTAAATTTATTCAACTTTTTTGACCCTTTATTCCTTACCCACTTAGAAAGGGGCTTTTTTCAAACTTATGTTGAAAATGCATTGCCAAAATTTGAACAAAATCATTGAATTTCTTACAGCATAAACTTTCCATAGAAATCGTAACTTTTATCCCTCAATCTCTAGAACTTTCCCGATAAAGCTCCGTTTGGTCCATTATGCCCAGCCCTCCCGACGCCCTCCTAGATAAAGTCCGCCACTTGCCCCTTCAGCCAGGGGTATACCGTTTTTTGAATAAGGACGAATAGCTCTTATAGAGTGGGAGCAATTAGGCCTTGATTCCTTTAGTCTCGCGAATTGAAATTTTGTCTTAAATAGAGGAAGAATGGTTATTTTAGTTAGATTTAGTAGTATAAGACGACGATTAAATAAATAGCATCATACTCCAAATAAATCGTTCAGGAACTGCTTTAAATCATTTTGTCAACGAATTAGATGAAAATAGAGAGAGTTGAAATAGCGGATTTTCGGTGTTTCCATGATTTTAAGCTTGAGCTTACTTATCCAGAAGGGCATCCCAAGGCAGGGAGCCCTTTAGATAAGATATGTCTGATTGGGCAAAGTGGAACGGGGAAGACGACGTTGCTTGAGTTCTTGTACCATCTTAATGTAGAGGCTGATAGGAACAATCCCTTTTTACTACAAGTAACCACAAGCTCAAAGATTTGGATTAGGTCCAAAGAATTATCAATTCCCGTTACGAATTATGAGAGTAAAGATGCTGAGGAAAGAAGCGGGGTAGCAATGCTGAGAAATGAAGAATATGATCAGATTCTGAGACTAAACGAGTCACTAAAATTTGATCCCAGAAGAATCTTATATTTCCCTGTCGAGAAAGAGAGCCTGATTAAAGATCCATACGGATTGTTCGATATTCCAGAAGAGCCTAGGTATAAATTCACTCATCATCATTTTTCATCTTCTGACCGATTGGCATATTGGGAATTACTAAAAAACGAAGTTGAAAGCTATCAAGAGGAGCTTTCAATGTTCCGGATAAAGATTTCTAAAGAAGTAGAGAATGGAAACTTTCCTGCATCAAAAGAAATTGCAAAGGAATTGGAGAATTGGAGAAAAAGAAATCCAGGGGTGCTAGAAGAGCTTGGAGGTAAGTTCTTAGATCCGATTCTTCTGCGTTTTCATCTTCAAGTGAAAAGGGAGCTCGATAGTCTAAAGGAAACAAATTATCTCCCTATAGTTGATCCTTCAGGAAACCTAATCCCCGAGGATGGGTGGACCACTGGAACTCAAAACATCATCCTAAAAACTGTCCCACTCTTTGCCCTCAAACCCACCGAAAATGACCTGATCCTCATTGACGAACCAGAAAACTCTCTCTTCCCTGATGTGCAAGCAGAGTTGGTAAACCACTACACAAGGCTAGCCCCATACTCTCAAATCTTCATGGCAACTCATTCTCCGATTATTGCTTCATACTTTGAACCATGGGAGGTTGTTGATCTTGAATTCAATGAAACGGGAAAGGTCATTCGGAATGAACACTTGATTGACCCTAAAAAAGGGTGGCACGTGGATAATTTTGACTACAATCCTAAATGGCTTAGCTATGAAGGGATTTACCACCGCTATTTTGATTTTCCACAAAACTCTCATCCAGAGAGGGAAGAAAAGCTCAATGAAGCTGCCTCGTTAAAGCGAGAGGCACAATATTTAACCCAGCAAGGCAAAACTCAAGAGGCCCAACAAAAAATCAAAGAATACCAGAAACTCGCTCAGAAGCTCCGATAACATTTATGAGGCGAATCGATAAGACCCTCAAGCTGGCTACAAAATATCACCAGTGGCTTGAAACCTTAGAGCAGAATGAGGACACACCTCAAAAGAAGTATGACTCAAGTCATCCCTTCCACAAGGATGTCTTGATGAACCTGATTGCTTGTCAAAGAGGGCTTTGCGCGTATACTGAGACAATCGTTGGGGACGAAAAAATGTCTGAAGAAGCCTATTGGAAAGATGGTCGGTATGATAAAGAAGGATTTCCTCCCGAAACTATTGCAGATATCGACCACTTTGATCCTCAACTCAAAAAAATCAAGGGGTGGGAGTGGGGAAATCTCTTTGCTGTATCCTCTGCCATCAACCAACGCGTAAAGCGAGATCAACCTATAGATCCGATTTTGAAGCCTGACTTAGAAGAGTATGATCCTTTCGAGCTATTAGATTATGTAGCAAAAGTGGAAGATGATAACGAGCTTACAGAAATCAATCATCGCTATGTGCCTCACCCCTCTCTATCTGAAGATATCAAGCAGCGAGTCTTGAAAATGATCAATATACTAGGCATCAATCATCGGCCTATCTGTTTGAAGCGAATGGATGCTTTCGGATCTATCATTGAAAGTTGTAATCAATTTGGTGTTGACCTACCCACCAAGCCTCCCACTAGGGAATTTCCCACCGCTTGGGAAATGATTAAGCGATCTATTGTCGAGAAACCTTTGTAGGAATAAATCAGACGTGTAGCCCAGCTCTTCCCATGCCCAGCCCTCCCGACGCCCTCCTAGATAAAGTCCGCCACTTGCCCCTTCAGCCAGGGGTATACCGTTTTTTGAATAAGGACGGGAAGATCATTTATATCGGTAAGGCCAAAAGCCTACGCAAGCGCGTATCATCCTACTTTTCTAGGAGTCAAGGGCACTCGTATCGCATCTCTTCTATGGTTCGCCAGATACAGGAGGTGGAATACACCTTGACGAATTCAGAAATTGAAGCGCTGCTGTTAGAAAACAACCTGATCAAAAGCCATCAGCCCCGTTACAACATCTTGCTCAAAGACGGCAAGACCTATCCTTATATCTGTATAAAGAAAGAGCGCTTCCCACGGGTATTTCCTACACGGGTCAAGCAAAACGATGGCTCTACCTACTATGGACCTTACCCCAGTGTGGTGACCATGAAGACGATCTTGGAGCTTATTCGTGGCTTTATTTCCATTCGTACCTGCAACTATGACCTCTCTGAGAAAAATATCTCGGCGGGCAAGTTCAAGCCATGTCTGGAATATCAGATCGGCAATTGCCTTGCTCCTTGTGTCGGTAAGCAAAGTGAGGAAGACTACATGACGGGCATAGATCAGGTCAAAAACATCCTACGGGGCAAGCTAGGGCCGGTATTGCGGGAGCTGGAACAGCGCATGAAACTGGCGGCTGAGAATTATGAATTTGAGAAAGCCGAATTCTACAAGAATCGTCTAGCAAAAGTCCGGGCTTACCAGCGAAAGAATACGGTGGTATCAGAGAAGATCAATGACTTGGAAGTCTTGACCATTGATAGCGAAGAAAACTTGGCGGTGGTCAACCACTTTAGGTTGGTTGGAGGAGCCATCGTTGGAACGCATAGCTACGAAATTCGGAAATCTAACCAAGAGGAGGACCAAGAGATCTTGGCTGCAACCTTGGCCCAGATGATCGCAGAGGAAGAAGAAATGTTCCCCGAGATCGTCAGCAACCTAGAACTCGATCCTGAGCACATCCCCGACGGCTTTAACCTCAATGTGCCTCAACGGGGTGACAAGAAGCATTTGGTGGAATTGTCCCAGAAAAATGCCAAGAACCTGCTCACCGAAAAGCTGTACACCCAAAACTTCAAGCAACGCAAGACTCGTGAGCAGGTCATGATGGAAGACCTGCAAAAGGCCCTTAACTTGGACGTGCTTCCCGACCATCTAGAGTGCTTTGACAACTCAAACTTTCAAGGGACTTCCCCGGTGGCTTCCTGCGTAGTATTCAAAAATGGAAAACCCAGCAAAAAGGACTATCGCAAATTCAATGTCAAGACGGTGGAGGGGCCCGATGACTTTGCGTCGATGAAAGAAATTGTGGGCCGTCGTTATCGCCGCCTGATCGATGAGGAGAAGCCCCTGCCGAAACTCATCGTCATTGATGGGGGCAAGGGACAGTTGAGTTCAGCGGTCGAAGCCTTGCAAGATTTGAATTTGTATGGGGAGGTCCCCATCATCGGAATTGCGAAGCGATTGGAGGAAATCTACCGCCCTGCTGATCCCTTCCCTCTGCACATCGACAAAAAGAATACGGGATTGCACCTGATTCAGCAAGCACGCGATGAAGCTCACCGCTTTGCGATTACCTTTCACCGACAAAAACGGGCCAAGGCTGAAGGGCAGCGATCTCGTTTGACCAAGGTCAAAGGCATTGGCCCAGCCGCAGAGAAAGAAATCCTCCGCCACTTCAAATCCATCAAAAAACTGAAAGCTGCTCCAGAATCGGAACTGATCGAGGTGCTCGGAGAGCATCGTGCTCAACTGATCCGTCAGGCGGTGGAGAGGGGGGATCTGTAGATAAAGTCTTAGAAAAGGTGGGCCAAAATTAACTTACCGCCTTTCTTGGTCTCAATGTGCCAACTCTCAGTATCCCCCTATCTGCCTAAGGAGCCAAACGACTCAAATTCCACTGTCCGTCTTCACCGAGCTGATAGGCGATGCGGTCATGCAGGCGGCTGCTGCGTCCTTGCCAAAACTCCATGAAGTCGGGGACTACGCGATATCCTCCCCAATGTGGAGGGCGTGGAATGGGTGCCTCTTCGCCGTAGGTTTTTGTTAGCTCGGCCACCTTGTCGGCTAAGACCTCCCGCGAGGGAATGACCTCACTTTGAGGAGAAGCCCAGGCTCCGATACGACTGCCGCGGGGGCGGCTTTGGAAGTAGGCATCTGAATCGACGGCTTCAATCTTTTCCGCTTTACCCTCGATGCGAACTTGGCGTTCTAACTTACTCCACCAAAAGGTAAGACTCACCCATGGATTGGCCGCAATTTCCTGTCCTTTACGGCTTTCGTAATTGGTGAAGAAGACAAATCCACTTTCGTCTAAGTCTTTAAGTAAGACGATGCGGGTGGCAGGGCGGCCATTTACGGAAGTGGACAGGGCCATGGCATTGGCTTCACTTGGCTCAGCAGCGACGGCAGCCTGAAACCATGTGTTAAACTGCTCAAAGGGGTGGGCTGCCACCTCATGGATTTCCAAACTGCCTTGTTGATAGTCCAGGCGTAAATCTGCTATATCTTTTCGGTTGGGCATGAGATTGGGCTTACATTTTGGTGCGATAGAAAGGGTTAGGCTTGTCCACCTTGCCCTTTGATAATGACGGGAATATCTGCTCCTGGCAAATCCTCCAATAAAAGTTGAGCCTTGGCCGCCTTGAACGCAAAATCTATGGGTTTGCCTGCGCCAATGGCGTCATAAAACGCCGTGGCAAAAACGATGGCGGTACGATCAGGGACAGCCGCATTCATCCCGACTACGTAGCCTACGTGAGGAATCAGGGCTTCGGCCTGCAATTCGGAATAACAGGCATTGAGCATGACGCAAGCAATCTGACCACTGTAGAGAGAAAACAGGGCGCCTAAGGCTTCTGCTTTGACAATGTGGGTTTGTCCATTGCTTCCCTCCAAAGCCAAGCCACCTAAGTACGCGGGATCTTCATCTTCCCCCCAGTCTAAGAAGCGGGTGTCTGCTTCGACGGGCGTATCCACTTGCTCCATTCTTACGCCATGGCCTGAGAAGTGAACGTAAGTAGGAACTTGTTCCAACATGGCCCGAGATAAGTCTTTGGCCCGTAAGGCAAAATGAGGGACAAGATCGAATTTGTCGCGCTGGGCAGAACGTTTGAGACCCTCTGAGATTTCGCGGTGTTCTTTGTCCAAACGGAGACGACCCGTATCACTGGGGTTGGCTGCTAAAAACAGAATAGTAGCAGCGCCTGAACTGTCTGCCCCCTCTCCGCCAAACTCAGGAAAAGCCTCGGGATTGCTTTGCGTGGGAGCTTCTTCCAGTAGCTCGTTGAGAAGCTTGAGCATACTGCTCATGACGCGGGCCCGGTTTCTCCCAGCTTCCTCGTGGGTGATCACGAAATTATTTAAGTTTCTCTCACTTTCGGTATAGGATCCTTCAATGAGAGCCAAGCTATCGCGTTGGTCTTGGGTAAATTTATGTTCGTTTTGTTTGAGTTCGCGGAATGCTTGTTTGATCTGGTTGCGAGAAATAAGGGTTCGGACTTTTTGAACTAGGTCTTCCATGCAAAAGAGGTTTTGCTAGAAAAATAAGAAAATATGGTCAGTTGACCAGAGAAATTCTAGCCAGATGAGGCGGGAAATCAAGGAGATAGGGGGACGAGCTGGGGAAGAGTTAAGCAGTGAAAAGTTAAGTGAGTTAAGTTCTGTGCAGACAGAGCTTCTTCCCTCTTGACCCAGTTACCGATTTTCTTTCGGATTTTCGATTAACGACGGGCCTTGGCTGACCGCAGCAAAATTCGGTCTGCCCATTGACCTACTGTCCGCTCAAAGTGGTAAAAGGCCTGACGCCATGCATCGCCCCGCCGTTTGAGCAGCATGACCCTGGCTCGCCGGTAAAGAAGGCGCAATGGACGCAGTACCTTTTGCTCCCAAAGCCCTCGAACCTGCTCAATGCGGGCTATTAATAGGACAAAGGTTAAGACAAATAAGGCCGCGCCCAGAACAGTTTGCCAGGGGGTGAGAGAGTACTTGAAGAAGGATGCAACCCCAATCCCAAACCAAGTCCCATATAGCAGGATAAAGTGGCCGGCATAAATCGTGAGGGTTTCGCCTCCGATTTTCAGCAACAGAGGGGGAAACTTTTTGAAGATCACTTCTAGCCACATGAATAGCGCAATCACCATGAGGACATTGCCTAAGCGGATCAATAGGTAGTTGTTGTAAGCCATCTGGCGAAATACTTGCCAGCCCGTTCCCTTGTACAATTCTACCAAGGCATAGGATGAATAAAAGGTCAAGATCCAGCCACTGATGACAAAGAATAAGGGCCACCAGGCGGTTCGATATAGTCCTTGGTCCCGGCTGATGTGCCAGCCTACGATCCCACCAAGCAGCGCATAGCCCACCCAGGGGATCGGTGTAAAGTTGCTCCCGTGGGCTTTGGTGAAGTAGTGTTCCAAAAATCGGGGGAGAAAAGACCAGTCGGCTGCTTTGAAGATGGGCTCAATCACAAAGAGTCCCAGTCCGAACACCAAAAATAAAATTGGCAAAGGAAAC
>CAZFPQ010000069.1:0-27828 GCA_964521065.1 uncultured Bacteroidia bacterium
GCGACACTCCACTGGTAGAAAACCAATTATTAAAACGCTAGGCGCGGACCTAGAAAAAAAGCAAGCCAAAAACATCGGCATTCCAGACCTGTGCGCTATGCCGCCCAACACCACCACAAGCTTGCTTTAGGCATCTTAAATCCCAAACATCTCCTTTACGTGCTCCGCCTCATCTGGGCTGATACGACCGGCCAACAGCAGACGCATTTCTCGGCGCTTTTGAGCGGACTCATGCAGTTCTTTTTCTTGGTCGGTTTCGGGTACAACTGGGGTAACAGGAATGGGGCGGCCCGATTGATCCACGGCCACAAAGGTGTAATAGGCGGTGTTGCTCTCCTTGCGTTCTCCCGTCGTGAGGCTTTCTATGGCCACATCTATCCGAATTTCCAGAGAAGAGGTGAAGGTGCGGGTGACGTAAGCCTCCATGATCACAATAGACCCGATGGGGATGGCGTGCTTGAACTCGACAAAGTCCACCGCCACGGTAACCACAGTGCGGTTGGTGGCTCGCTGAGCAGAGATGGCTGCCACCACGTCCATCCAATGCAGCAACTTGCCCCCCATGAGGTTGTTGAGGTTGTTGGTGTCATTGGGCAGCACCAACTCGGTTTTGAGGGTATAGGTATCTGAAACTCGCTTGGCTTTCATCATCTGGGTGTTGATATGTGGACAAATGTCGTTTTCCTGGGCCACAAATTTAGCCTTAACTTTAATGAATATGAGCAAGTGAACGGTAAAGCCTCCTGCTTGTTCCTACTTCTTCTAAGATTGATTGATCATTTTTCATGCAAGCCTATTTAGACCTGCTCCAACACGTACTTGACCAGGGCACCGATCGGGGCGATCGCACCGGCACGGGGACCCGCAGTATTTTTGGCCATCAGATGCGCTTTGACTTGAGTCAAGGATTTCCCTTGGTCACCACCAAAAAAATTCACGTCAAGTCTATCATCCATGAGCTACTTTGGTTCCTTTCCGGAAGCAGCAACGTGGCTTATTTACAGGAAAACGGAGTGCGGATTTGGAACGAATGGGCGGATGAGAATGGAGAACTGGGACCAGTCTACGGGGTACAATGGCGCTCTTGGCAAGGGGCGGATGGCCAAACCATTGACCAGATCAGCCAACTGATCGAAGGCCTTAAAAACAAGCCCAACTCTCGGCGGCACTTGGTATCGGCTTGGAACGTGAGTGACGTGGGAGAAATGGCTCTTCCTCCTTGCCACACCATGTTCCAATTTTACGTGGCGGATGGCAAGCTCTCATGCCAACTATACCAACGCAGCGCTGATCTCTTTTTGGGCGTACCCTTCAACATCGCTTCCTATGCGTTGCTTACCCTCATGGTCGCTCAAGTCTGTGACCTAGAAGCAGGGGATTTCGTGCACACCTTTGGTGACACCCACATCTACCACAACCACTTTGAGCAAGTGAAGCTGCAACTCAGCCGTGAGCCCCGGCCTTTGCCGACCATGCAGCTCAATCCAGAAGTCCGCTCCATCTTCGATTTTCAGTACTCGGATTTTACGCTACTTAACTACGATCCCCATCCGCATATCAAGGGAAAGGTAGCGGTGTGAGTGCGCAGGAAAGGGAATGGGGTATGGGGTATGGGGTATGGGGTATGGAAGTACGGGCTATGTTGCGGCAATCGTTTATCCTGATTGCCATAGCTCCGTAGCCCATACCCCGATTTCTTCCGTTCTAAAGCTTAACTGAACCACATTCAGTTCCCTCCTTATTAGGGAATAGGCGTGATCCGATAACGAAGTTGCATGGGTTGATTGGGCACCCGATAAGATTTTTGAGGCAGGGCATTGCGCGACCAGGAATCGTAGCCTCCTACCCCCATTTGTTTCAAATCAATGTTCAGGAAAGTCTCAGGCTGTTCCACAAGCTGAAAGGAATAATTGGCTTGCTGTACAGCCTCTTGCCGATAGTGGGTGGCGTTAAAGGAGAGGGGCTCGTCCCCTTCAAAACGCAGTCCTCGACCTTCTTCATCGGTTAACTCAACCCAGCGTGTGCCCACGTGGTAGCCATTTTCTTGCGGTCGGCTATATTCTACCCAATTATCACTCACGCTCTGACGATAGATCCCCAGGAGTTCCGTGGCTCGGTCGACATAGGTGGCCACCGGGCCCAAGCCATACCATTTGATCAAATTCAAGGAGGGGCCACTCACCATTTGGGTGCCAAACCTGGGCATGAAGGGGTATAGCTCCTCCCCTTCCCCTGGCTCATATTTAACCTCAAAGTCCATGCTTCCATCTCCATAAACCTGGTATTGGACATGCACCTTCGCCCCCACCGCAGGCAGCAGGGCTTCTTGCTCTATCACCACGGTGTTTCCCTCAAAACGGTGCTCCATCCGCTGCACGTACCAATGTCCTGCCCCTTGCCATACAGGCAAGAAAGGAGTCTTTTGATTTTGCTGGCTGGGCAGCCGGGTTCCTCCCAAATCATTGTCCGTAGGAGTGCGCCAGAAGTCTAATTTAGGTCCGCTGGCTAGCCAGGTTTCGCCCTGATAGGTATAATCTTGTAAGAAGCCATCTTGGGTATCGAAGCGAAGCACGAAATCCTCACCACTGATGACCAACAACTTGCGCACTACCTGCAACACAGGAGCAGGGGCTTCGGGGATCTTAGTCTTTGCAACTTGAGCTGGCTGGATCACAAATTGCTCATGAGCCAAGGGATGCCCCGCTGCTAACAGGGGAGTGGCTTGCTTCTGGAAAAAGCGAAAGGTCAGCACGTACTCAGAATGAGGGTCCAAGGCTTCAGCAGGAAAATCCAGCTTGACCTCTATGCTTTTTCCTGGCGCTACGGAAAGCCCTTGGACTGCACCTTGGTAGACAAGCTTGCCATCCACCATCCATTCCCATTGTCCATGTAGATGTTCATCTAGTTGAGAAAAATGATAGCGGTTGTGTAGGCGAAAAAGCCCTTGCTTGGCATCAATGGCTTCTATCTTCAGCGGCTGATAATAGTACTTGATGGCCTGCAAACCAGGATGCGGCGTCCAATCTGAGGCCAGAAGTCCATTCATACAAAAGTTGGTGCTGTTGTAAATGCCTTGGGCGTCTTCCCACCAACCTCCGTAGACATACACCGAATCGGGTCCGTCTGGACGGCGATATTCCACCGGTACGGGCCGCTTAATGCCCTGGTCCATCCAGTCCCAGACAAAGGCCCCAAAAAACTGCTCGTCATCATAAATCCGGTCCCAATATGCATCCAGTCCGCCATTGCTGTTGCCCATGGCGTGGGTGTACTCGCAGAGCATGTAGGGAACTTCAGGCAGTTTCTCAGTCAACTCGTCTCCACGCGTAGGGGGGGCGTACATCCGCGACTGGACGTCTGCGAACAAGGGACGGTCGTACTCGATTCGGGTCCCCTCGTAGTGAAAAGGCCGACTGGGATCTGCACCCGAGATCCAATCATAGACAGCTTTGACGTTGGGTCCGCTTCCACTTTCGTTGCCCAAGGACCAAATCACCACGCTGGGGTGGTTTCGGTCCCGAAAGTACATCCGCTGCACCCGGTCTAGGTAAGCGGCTTCCCATTGAGGATCGTTGCTGATTTGGTTGTTAGCGTTGTTGCCAAACGCATGGGTTTCGATGTTTCCTTCATCAATCAGGTAAAATCCCAGCTCATCGCAGAGATCATAAAAAGCTGGGGCATTGGGATAGTGGCTGGTACGGACCGCGTTGATGTTGTGCTCCGCCATGATTCTCAGATCCTGCTGCATATCCGATAGTGTGACGTAGTGGCCTCGTAGCGGGTGGTGCTCATGTCGGTTGACTCCACGCAATTTGACCAACTGGCCATTGATCAAAAAGCGGGGCCCATCAATTTCCACCCGACGAAATCCAACTCTCTGAGGTATGGCCGCTATGGTGTTTCCATTTGTGTCTTTCAACTCTAGGACTAAGTCGTATAGGTTTGGGTGCTCCGCGTTCCAGGCCTGGACTTGGGGTAGGCGCACTTGGGGGAATACAAAGGAATTGTTGCCTCGCTTGAGCTTCAATTGACTCACCGCTTGGGCCACCATCTGCCCCGCCGGGCTTACCAAGGAATAGGATAGCTCTACTTGAGATATGCCAGCCTTTTCCCGCCTGATTTCTCCTGTTAGGGTAAACAAGCCCGTCTGGTAGTCATCATCTAAGCTAGCTTCTACCGCGACATCTTGGAGGTAACTAAAGGCAGTACTACGCAGGTATACGTTCCGAAAAATGCCGCTCAGGTGCCAAAAATCTTGATCTTCTAAATAAGATCCATCGCTCCAACGATAGACCTCCACCGCCAGTAGGTTTTCCCCGGCCTTCAAATAAGGACTTAGGTCAAATTCCGCCGGGGTTCGACTCCCTTGGCTATAGCCTACTTTTTGTCCATTTACCCACAGATAAAACGCGGACTCCACTCCGTCAAAATTCACGGTCACTCGGCGTCCCTCCCAGTTCTTAGGCAAGAAAAAGCGGCGGCGATAGGATCCTACGGGGTTCCATTCGGAAGAAATCTGATATTGGTCATCCTTTTCGAAGGGATAGCCTTGAGATAGGTAAATCGGCATGCCATGGCCCTGCATTTCCCAGTTAGACGGAACGGGAATGCTTTCCCAGCTTTGATCATCAAAACCTAGCTGATGGAAGTCTAGGGGGCGATCTTCCGGTTTTCTTACCCAATTGAATTTCCAAGGCCCATTGAGGCTTTGGTACCAAGGCGAATTGATAAAATTACCGGCTTGCGCTTCGGCCCGATTAGGATATCCCATCATGCTGGCGTGGGGCGCAAGTCGGTTTGCGTGAAAAATGGCGGGATTGTTCCAATCAGGCTGGGCTTGACTAATTGCAGTAAGCCCACACAAGAGGACAAGGAAATATAAACGGTTCATAACGATGCGAATCAATAGCCAATAGGGCATTCACCCAGAAAAAGTAGGGCTTCAAACATCCGCCTTTTTTCTTACCGATACATCTCAAATAGGGGGAGAATGAGTTGCACAGCACCAGTCAACCGCCCAAGCCATTCCCAATCGATGTACACCAGCTCAGCGATCTACCTAATTACTTAGTTTGATTCTTGCAGGAAGGATCTTTGCCAATTGGGCAAAGCTGAGAGACGTTTCAGCAGCGCAGACAAAAACGCTTTCCCGAAATTGAGTTCCCTCGCCCGCATTGCGACAGGCCTCCCTTTCTCACCCTTTTACTTTCCCCCTATGAAATTCTTCATCCCTCTTACCCTCCTCAACTTATGCCTATTGGCTTGTCTTGGTCCAGAAAAAAAGCCCCATGCCTCCCTCACCGAAGTAGACTTAGAAAAGTGGCAGGTAGAAGGCCGCTGGACACCCGAGCGCATCAATCAATGGTACGACAGCCTTCCTTGGCTGGTCGGCTGCAACTATTATCCTGCTACCGCCATTAACCAAATTGACATGTGGCAAGCCAGCACCTGGGACCCTGAGACCATTGACCGCGAATTGGGCTGGGCAGAAGACATCGGGATGAATACCTTACGGGTCTACCTACATGACGTAGTTTGGGCAGCAGATGAAGCGGGACTGTACCAACGCATGGATCAGTTCTTGAATATCTGCCTGTCACATGGCATTCGCCCATGGTTCGTCTTCTTTGATGACTGCCACTATCCGGAGCCCAAGCTGGGCGAGCAGCCCCGGCCTGTGCCCCGCATCCACAATTCTGGCTGGGTAAATTCCCCTGCCCGAGAGCTAGCCGCTCGCTACGCCGAAGGAAAGGCCACTCAAGCAGAAAAAGATCATCTCAAAGGCTACGTACAACACATCATGGAGCATTTCAAACAGGATTCACGAATCCTGATGTGGGAGCTTTACAACGAGCCAGGCCGAGGCAATACCTCTAATGCACAGCCCAGTCCCTACAAAAGCATGGGAGACCGTTCGAGCCAGCTGGTCTACGATTCTTGGCTTTGGGCCAGGGAGATCAATCCTTCTCAGCCCATCACCTCTACCACGGCCGGAGCAATGGGGAAACAAAATATCCTTATCAACCGAGTAAATTCTGATTTGCACTCCATTCATAGCTATAAAGGACCACGGGACATGTTTGAGCGCATCCAAGAATACAAAAAGGATGGTCGCCCCGTAGTCATGAGCGAGTGGCTAGCCCGTACCGCTGGCAGCACGGTAGAATCCTGCCTGCCGATGATGAAAGCCCTGAACGTTGGAGCGGTGAATTGGGGCTTTGTTTCAGGGGAATCTGGAACCATTTGGCCTTGGCGAAGCCGCAGAGACAGCAGCGGAAGCCCAATCAACTTGGACGCAGAGCGAGCCAAAGGCAACCTAGTCCCCGAAGGAGGTCCCTATCCAGAACCCGAACTTTGGTTTCACGACCTATTCCGCACAGACGGGACACCTTTTGATTCCCTGGAAATAGCTGTATTCAAGGCATTGACCCAGGAATAGATAGTGGCCAGGAGAAAGTACATCATTAGGGCAAAGGGCTATATTCATAGCCATCATCATGGTCCTTAGTTCCATTCTCCCTCTTCTGCGAAGCAAGTCCTTATTCTTTTTTTTAATGCAGAAAAAGTCAGGTCAGACTCTCCAATCTGTCGCAAACCATGTCTCTCCTCGTCTCATGGCTAGGCCAAGCCTTTAGAGGCAGTTATTTTGAATGAGTAGATCTATTCTCTCATTTAAAAACTCAATTGCTCCCTATGGTTTGGTCCATCATTCGCCGGGCGGTTCCTGCTTTTATCTTACTGTTCTCCATTGCCTCCGTACAAGGTCAACAGCACCTATCCGTACATATTGACACCCAATCTGGCCACGCCATTGAGAGGGGAGCCAGTGGATATAATGTAAGAATAGCGGACAAGGTCTGGAGCTATACCCACCCAGATTTCCAGAAGGCAGTAGATACCCTACGCCCCGGCTGGCTTAGGTACTTTAGTGGCACCATGGGCGATGCATTCAATTCAGCTACAGGACTCTATGACTATGATTATGCTTGGATGATGGACCATCAGCAGCAGTATCTTACAGGATATCAATTCACTAAAATGAAAGGCCCACACCGGGTCTACGATTTATATCAAGTCCTAGGTTCGGTCGGAGGCAAGTTGGTCATTACAGTGAATGCATTTACAGAAACACCCGATATAGCGGCTGAGATGGTTCGCTTTTGTCGCAACCACCATATTGAGGTCGAAGGTTACCAATTTTGCAATGAACCCTACTTTTATGTCCCCCATCGCAATCGATATTGGTGGAATGACGGATACGATTATGCACGAAAAATGAAGCCCTATGCGGATTCCATCCGCGGGGAAGATCCATCGGCCAAACTTGCTCTCAACTGTACCTGGGATGGCATTTGGGGATTCATGAAAGAGATACAGCAGTACCAGGAAGAACAAGGTCGGTACTGGGATATCTTTTCAAAGCATTCTTATGCGCCCCATATTGGAGGATCGGAGTCATTCCAGTCAGCCTACCGCCGTGCCAATAGCCGCCTAATTGAGGTCACCTCCCCTAGCGCTATGAAGCAAATTGAAGCCTACAGCTGGGAGGGAGCGCCCCTCCTGATAACCGAATTTGGGGTGTGGAATCGAGCCCTAAGTGGGATATACTCTGGCATCTATGTGGCCGAGTACACCCTGAGACAGCTGGAGCACCCCAATGCGTGGCTAATCGGCTCCCATGAGATAAGTGGAAATGCGCGGCCCGCCAGGGGACGTAAAGCAGAACTGGTCGAGGCTTATCAGCAAGGCGTCAACCTTAACACAGACACTTTACGAACAGGAATACGTTTATCTAATGAAGGGAAGGCCATGCGCCTTATCCACCAAATAAGTTCCCAAAGTGACTATACCTGGGATGTGAACCTTGAAGGAAATCCCCTGGTCCCAGGTCTGAATAACCAAGAAGTTTCTGGGGTTTATGCGAGGGCTTTCAGGGGGTTGGGACTTTACGATTATTTGGTCTTGACCAATCGTTCTGACCAAACCCTACCTTTAGAGCTCGACTTAGATGGTCGCAAACCAAGTGGTCCCTTCATGGCTCAATGGATCAGCAGCTCCAACCCGCTAGATCGTTCTTTCCAAATCCAAACGGACACCCTTGAAGCCCAAAATCTTCAACTTTCACCTTATTCGGTGCTTACACTCAGCTGGCCAAATCAACGCAGGACCGCCCCACCCCCTACTCGAATATACCAAGCCTTGATCACAGGGAAAGCTCGTGTTTCCCTGCGCTGGTGGAAAGGGGAACCAGGTCAAAGCTACTTAGTCCGCTATGGAACCAATCCTCATCACCTTGACAAGAGTCTAGTTATTCATGACCATAGGCAGAACTTCGTTGAACTCAAAGACTTAACTGTTGGAGAAACCTACACTTTTGACGTAATAACCCAAGACCCCAATGGTTTTTCTAGCCCTCCTTCTAATCCCATCAATAAGAGTCTAATTGCTCCGAAGCGCCCCCACATATTCAAATCTGCCACTAGGAATCAAAGTGCTACCCTTTGGTGGCACAGTGTCCCCGACGCCAACGGGTATTGGGTCTACCAACGCAACCTTAGCAATGGTCAAATTCAACGTTTCGATGCCAAGGCTGCCTTTGGTTACCGAGTTGAGAATCTGGCCTACGATCAAACCTATGAGTTTTTTGTCAGTGCCTACCATGGTGGGGCCGAAGGTCCTACATCCGCCAGCGTTAAACTCACGCCACATGAGAAACTGCCCATCCCTGCACGAAATATTTCTGCTTACGAAACAGCCGAGGGGGGAATCTTACTCACTTGGCAAGTACAGGATAGCCTCCATCCTGAGGTCAATTACCAAATCCTACGAGGCACCACCCTACATCAGTGGGATACCATTGCGGAAAAGATTCAAGGCAATGAATACCTAGACACCCAAGTCAATCCTCACACCCAGCCCTACTTTTACACGGTTCTAACCCACGGACAAGCAGGTATGGCTCCCTTTCATCCTAACATTGCTACGGTCATTACCCGAGACCAGGAGATGCAGATCCAGGTCTCAGCCATAGAGGAAAAAGCCACCTACTTCGCCATTTACGTTCAGTTCAACAATGTTCCGCTGGATGGAGACTGCTATGGGGGCGTGGCCGTAAGTGATGTATCCTACTTGACGGTTGAAGAGCAACACTTTTTAACCCAATCACTTCCTTCAGGCACTCAACAGGGGCGATTTGAGGTAAGAGTTCCAAAGGAAGAACTTACTCCAGGTCACCGCTACTCTCTGAAAGGCTTTATCAACACCAACGGCAAATCGGTATTTAGCTCTGCCCCTCATTTAAAGTTAAGCTTTGGGGAGTAACTCATTTTGGGCAAAAAGCAAGAATTGGATGCATGGAAGTCAGACAGGAAACAAGGAGAATAGGCTACTCGAAGGCAAAAGTAAAAATGGCCTAACATCCCGCTTCAAATAGCATCCTCAATGGTAGCAGGCTCCATGCTCTTTACGTAGGCAGAGGGAGACATGCCAAATTCCCGTTGAAAGCACTTGCTGAAATATCGAGGGTTTTTGAAACCGGTTTGATATGAGACTTCGGAGATATTGAAGCGTCGTTGTTGGAGGAGCTGGACGGCGCGTTTGAGGCGAAACTGCTTGATGAAATTAGATGGGGAATCCTGCATAATTTCCTCCATACGTCGGTAGAAGGTAGCTCGGCTCATGCTTAGCTCTGAGGCCAGGAACTCTACACTCAGCCAAGACGAGGACATGTGTTCTTCCATCAGGTCTACGACCTGCTGAATGAACTGATCTTCGGCGGACTCGACGATTACCTCCTTGGGCTCCGCGGTAATCACCCGGCGGTACTTTTCTCTCAAGCGGTTGCGGCTATGGAGCAGGTTTCGAATGCGCCAGCGCAGAAACTCCATGCGGAAAGGCTTTTCCAGGAAGTCGTCTGCCTGATGCTGAATAGATGCGAGGCGCTGCTCTTCAGAGTACCGCGCTGTCAGTACTACAAAGGGAACGTCAGACAATTCAGCGTCTTTTCTGATCCATTTCAAAAAGGTAAGCCCATCTGCTTCAGGCATGATCATGTCGCTCAAGATCAAGTCGGGGGTCAACTTTTGGGCCATTTGATAGCCTTCCTTCCCATTGCCTACAGCGCAAACGCGAAACTCGCCTCCCAGAGATTCTATCAGCATTTGCCTTAGTTCGGCATCGTCCTCAGCCACCAAGACCAACGGAAACTCATCCTGAAGGGCTTCTTCGCCTGTTGGTTCTGCCGATGAGGGAAGAGGCTCTTGGGTCTCGACCGAAACCAGGGGTTGAAGTTCATCGGCAGCATAGAGGCTGCGGGTCCGAGGGATCCAGCAGGTAATGGTGGTTCGCTCACCGGGTTTACTTTGGGCCACAATGGCTCCATGGTGGAGCTGAATCAGCCTTACCACCAGGTCTAATCCTAGACCTGACCCTTCTACTTTTTCATCTTTGGTCAGATCACTTTGAAAGTAAGGCTCGAAAATCTGGGCAATGTCTTCTTGGGGAATTCCCTGGCCATTGTCGATGACCTGAATCCGGATGTAGTCTCCCTCCGCAAGGTTCCAGTTAGGAAGTTCCGTACCCGTCAACGCCTGGGCACTGGTGCGAAGCTGGATCATTCCCTCTTCGGTGGTGTACTTAAATGCATTGCTGAGCAAGTTCAATACAATGATTTCCACCAGCTCCTGGTCAAACCAAGCCAAGAGCTCTTCTTCCGCTGAGAAAAATTGGTAGTCCACCTTTTTCAGTCGGGCCACCTCGTCCATGTCTTGCTTGATCCGCTGCAAAAATGCCCGAATGTCCCCTCTACCCGCTCTGAGTCGAAAAGCTCCCAAATCGCCTTTTCGCAAGTTCATGATCTCATCTGTCAGGCGTTTCAGCCGCAAGGCATTTTGATAAATACGCTCCACCGTCTCCCGCTTGACCTGCTGCCCATTGTTTTCTGCGAGGACCCGCTCTAGCGGTCCCATGATTAAGGTCAGTCGATTTCGAATCTCATGGGATAAGTCTGAGAAGTAGGACAAGCTGGAATCCTGACGAGCTCTTTCTTGAGAGGCCCGTCGCAAGCGTGCTTTTAGATGCTCCCAGCGTCGAATCACCACCACAATCCCGACCAACAGGGCACAACCCAGCAATCCATATAACAAGTAGGCCCATGAAGTTTCCCAAAAAGAAGGCAAAACCGTCAGAATTAGGTTTTCGATTTGACCACTCCATCGTCCTTTGCTATCTGAGCTTTTTAATTGGAATTGATACTTTCCTGCAGGCAAATTCAGGTAGCGGGCTTGTTGATTTCCTGAGCTGGTATAATGCCAATCCTGTTCATAACCCAGCAGCCGATAGGCAAACCTCACTTTTTCTGGAGCCGTGAAGTCCAGGGCAGAAAAGCCCAACTCCACCGAGCTTTGATGGTGGTCTAGGGTCAATGGTTGGGCCTGCAACTGAGCAGATGTCATCACTTCGTAGCTCTGCCGCGACAGGTCCTCATCTCCGGTAGAGAACAGCACTACTTGATTGATTTGCAAAGGAGGGTTATCGGATTTCCTAGACAATAGCTTAGGAGTAAGGGTATAGAGCCCATTTTTACTGCCAAAGTATAACTGCCCTTTGGGGCCTTTGTCGATGGCGCCGAAGTTGAAATGGGAGTTTAGGATGCCGTCGCTGGCGCCAAAGGAGATAAAAGGTATGGGTTCTTCGGGAAGGTAGAGAGATAAGCCATTCTCGGTACTGGCCCAAATGCTGCCGAGCTGATCTTCGATCAATCCACAAATGGTAGTCGCAGGCAAGCCTTCTGCCATACCATAGTGAGCCAGGGGCTTCCCATCCGAAGCAAAGGCAAAGATTCCTCCCCCTCGGGTAGCCACCCAGAGCTGCCCCCTGCTGTCTTTCAAAATGTCTAGCACCCCATAAGCTATTTCTCCAGCTTCGGCCCCCAGCGAATGAAAGGCCAGTATTTTGCCCTGCTTATCCAGGTGATACAATCCGTACCCTCGGGTTCCCACCCAGATTCCTCCGTGGTTATCCTCAACCAGGGCTTCTACGTGGAACTCCGGGTTGGCGGCTTCCTGCGGGGCCAGGGGAGAAGGCAGTTCTAAATGGTCCCCTGCTGAAAGCACCCTCAAACCTGTACGCCAGTAACCAAGAAAAATCCGTCCATCAGACAGCTCTAGTAAGCTGCGGAGGTTATTTTTGCGGCCGAAAGGATTCGACCAATTGGCCCGAGACAAAGCTGACTCCAAATTTCGTTGCATGGGCCAAGCCCAACAGGTGCCATCAGATAAGACCCACAGGTCTCCTTCGGAGGAAAGTTTGATGTCTCGGCAGGTATTTCCCGGCATGGGAATTTTGATAAACCTCGCCTCGGGGTTGGGCCGGCAGAAGAGACCATCATTGGCGGTACCGACCCACAGCCGCCCATATTCATCTTCGTAGCTGGTGTGAATGATTTGGTTAAGCAACACGTAATCATCAGGGGTCAGCTTTTCATAGCTCAGGGAAAAAGGCTGCTTGCGCACTTGCCGCATGCCCTGCAGGGTTCCGATCAGGAGGTTTTGGTTTCGATCCTGATAAAGAGCCAAGACGCGGTTGCTGGGTAGAGCCCCGAGGCGACTTTCGTCTGCTTCAAAAAACTCAACTTGCTTATCCGGCTCAGCATTCAAGCTAATTCGGTATAGCCCTTGGGTCGTCGCCACCCATACCAATTGAGATCCCTCGGCTACAATATCTGTAATCCAAACCCTGGGCTCTTGGGTGAGTTCGATGCTCTGTATCTGTCCTTTGAGGGGACGCCCTTCCTCACTAAGGATCATTTGAGTCACTCGGGGTCCTTTTTCTCCGATCCACAATTTTTCATCTCGGTTTGAAACGGCTAAGCTGTTGACTTCGCGCTGGGTCACCTGGGTATATTTGCCAGCCCCTTCTGTCAGCCATAAACCCCGGTTGGTGCCAATCCAGATCTGAGAGTGCCTATCCACAGCCAGGGTCATGAAGCGGATGCGCTTGCCTTGAGGAGAACCTAAGTCAGCACTCTTTATCAAGGGCTGAATGTCTATGTCAGCCCCCTGATTGGCTTTGGGTTTGATGCGCCAAATAACTTGTTCTTCTCTATCAATCCCTAGCAGGTCTCCCCTGGGAGTAAGGGCCAGGCCTTTGAAGTTAATTTTTAGCCAAGAGTGAAATTGCTCTGAAACCGGGTCTAGACAGTTTAGACCTGATTCAGTCAAGAGCCAGAGCTGACCAAATTTATCCTCGACGACCTTAGATACATTGTTGTTGAGCAGAGAATAAGGATCCTTGGCGTCATGAGTGTAGTGAGTCAGCGCCAAGCCATCATATTTGAAAAGTCCGGAAAAGGTACCGATCCACAAATAACCAGCCCGATCTTGATGAATGCTGTTGATCGGCTGGTTATCAAACTTTCCCTCTGGAGAAAAGCGATTGAGAAAAAGGCTAGGTGCTTGGGAAAGTCCTACCGCCCAAGCAAAAACCAGAAAAAAAAAGCAGGCAGTTTTACTCCCCAATCCAAGTACTCCTCGCATGTTTATAGTAGTAGTTCAGTAGCAATAATATACGAAATATTTCATCTATGCAGCACGAGACAGAGCAGAAGACCTCAACTAGAAAGGGTCTGCGCATCTCCCAGAAGCAGACTCCTTAATCAGTCACGTATCACAAGTCTTTTCTCGCCTCAGGCATATTCTGGTGCCAAACCGCGCCCATCTATTTCTTCTAGCGGCCACCCGTCCCAGCTGAGCTTTCTAATTCCCATAGTTCGTGGTGGCGATGGGTATCATCCATCATTTCCCCTAGCCTCTTTGCCACCTCCGGATGCTGCGCTGCCAAGTTGCGAGACTCTCCAGGATCTTGCTCCAAATTGTACAACTCTACCTCACCCGCAGGATCCAGGCGAACAGCTTTCCACGCTCCTTCGCGTATCGCTTGGTGGGTGTACTTGGCTTCATGGAACTCCCAGTAGAGATAAGGGTGCTGGGCTTGTGTTTGACCGGTCAAAGTGGAAAAGAAAGAAAGGCCGTCCAATTCAAGGTTGCTGATATCTACCTCGGCCACCTCGGCCAGGGTAGGCAGCACATCCCAAAAAGCGGATATATGATCGCTGGTTTTTCCTGCCTCTATTTTCCCTGGCCAGCGGACAATGAAGGGCACCCGAATGCCACCTTCATACAAGTCTCTTTTCATGCCGCGCAAAGGCCCATTGCTATTAAATAGGTCTGGATGTGCTCCGCCCTCCCGGTGAGGACCATTATCGCTGCTAAACATGACCAGGGTATTTTCATCCATGCCCATGGCTGCCAATTGATCCAGAATCCGCTGCACGTCCAAGTCTATGCGGCGCACCATGGTTTCATAAGCGGCTTTGGGATGACTTTGACTGGCATAGGTGCCAAAGCCTTTTTTGTTCCCCCCTTGCCCATTCGCCACAAAGGGCTTTTCCTCGTACTTACCTTTGATGGAGGCGAAGAGGCTATCTTCTGGAACCAACAACTCTGCGTGGGGGGTGGTGTAGGCTACATAAAGGAAAAAAGGCTTTTCATGGGATTGTTGAATAAATTCCAGGGCCTCTGCCGTAAAAAGGTCATTGGTGTAAGCTCCACGCTGCCCGTTTTCATTGCCTTTGATTCGGACTATCTCTCCATTTCTATAGAGGTATTCAGGAAATTGCCAGTGTGCATGGGCTTGGTTCAAAAAGCCAAAATAATGGTCAAAGCCTTTTTCGTTAGGCTCTCCGGTGGTCCCATTCATCCCCAATCCCCACTTACCTACCAAGCCCGTACGATACCCAGCCCGCCCTAGCACTTCTGCAATCGAGATGTCTTCAGGCCTTAATTCCAATTCTCCCCCAAACCCAAAAGGACCCGTCTCATAATTGCCTCTCACCCGGCCATGGCCCGTATGCATGCCCGTCATGAGGGAGCCGCGGGAAGGAGCGCAGACGGTACTTCCAGCGTAGTGCTGGGTAAAACGAATGCCCTCGGCGGCCATTCGATCAAGATTGGGAGTAGGAATTTCTTGCTGGCCATAACAGCCCAAATCACCATAGCCCAAGTCGTCCACCAAAATGTAGATGATATTAGGAGCGGTTTCTGTACCCAAAGCGGGGGCATGGCGTCGGTTGTCCCGAGCTTCCATGTTGCAAGCGCACAACCAGAACGATGCGGCAAAAAAATAAATGGAGACCAGTTTGAGGGGCATACGGAAAGAGATTAAAAAAGGGATAAACAGCCTCTAGGCTAGAGGTATGCTTACCCCTATCAAAAACTACTACTACTACTTTCTGGCGATCAAAAAGCTCATAAGCGAGCTTCAATTCATCTCAGCCAAGAGACTTATTGTCGCAATTATCGCTTTTGGTGCTATTCTATCCTGACTAGGATGCGGGAAGACACTTGGAAGCTTCCATCATAGCTGTCTGCTGGGTCCTTGGGTTGGGTATATGCTAGGGTAAACTCAATGGGCTCTGAATAATCGAGTGAGGAAACCCCGCTTTGCTGCTCTACCCCATTGACCCAAACCCTGGTATGGCCTTCGTCATAGGTAGTCCACTCCGCAGCCAGGGAGGACAGATCCGTTCCGTCAGGCAAATCTACGGTCATTACAAATTCATTGTAATCTCCTGCGGCCAGTTCTAAGCGCCCATTTACTCCAGCCAATGAAAAGCTCATGAACTCAGGGATTATCATCGGGCAAACTACGTAGGTCTTGGTTTGGCCCTCGTTGTTGACGAGGTGATAATCTTTTTCCTGGAACCTCAGGTCATCCTCGGTCTCGTGTAGCACTCGGGTCTGCCCATCTATAAACTCATCAATGCCATCAATATCAATTCGCACCGTGTTTGAAGCGGAATTGAGTTTTATTTTGGGAATGATATTGATGTCGGATGGAACCGCAAATTGGTTGTAGCGACCATCTTTGATCTCTCCCAAGCGCCCAGGCCGGTAAAAGCTCAAGGCTACTTTCTGATTTTGGTGGTCAATGGTATCGGCCGTGTTTCGGAAGTCTTTGAATAAAAAGCTGATGGGATCCAGGAACTTGTTGTTGTTCACAGCAGAATTGCCCACTTCCATGGCCTGAATTCGAACCGTGCTGATGTCAGGGTCGGTCACCATGATTTGCTTTTCCATGGTCTGTTCTATCCGTTCTCCTGTATGCAGGCGATAGCCCGAAGCCACAAAGGTAATCGTGTAGGTCCCTGCCGAGGTGTAGGAGTAGGTGAAGTTTCCGTTCACATCGGTCTTAAAGCCCGTATCCCCAGAATCACGCCGGGCATATCGATGGCCTGCATCCCCAGTAAATACGGAGTAAAATTGGGCTTGCCCTTCATTTTGAATGCGAAGGACCTCAAATACCTCATAGGCATCTTTCTCCAATGAGAAGGCTACCACCGGTTCGATGAAGGCCGGATCGCGGTCCTGACAGCCCCCTAAGATTAGGCAGGCCAGCCACGCCATCAGCAAGGGTCGTATCGGTATATTCTTTTGCATAGTGATTAGTCTATAGTTAAGTGAAGAGAAAAACTGGGTACAAATCCCCCTTTCACCTCTGACTTCCGTTTCTCAGTACCCCGGATTTTGAGTAACTAATCCATTCGAGATGTCAATTTCTTGCTGAGGAATGGGAAAGATCTCATTGACTCCTTCGATAAAATTCTTTCGCCATAGGGGGCCAAACCCGGCTGCACCACTGTTATAGGCCCGCATAAATTCTTGTGCCCGACCCTGACGAACGATGTCCCAAAAGCGGTCAAATTCAAACGCCAACTCATAGCGGCGTTCTTGCCAGATCAAATCCCGCACGTTTTCGTAGCTATCCACCTGGATGCCATCAATGTTGCGGCGAACGCCATCAGAAAAGCGGCTATCGATGCGATTGGCTCGTTCGAGCAAGGGAATCAGCTGGGCCAAGGCTGCAGAGCGCTCACCTAGTTCATTAAGGGCTTCGGCGTAAAACAAGAGCACCTCAGCGTAGCGGAAGACCCGATAGTTGCGGCCAGAATTGGACGCGCCACTGGTGGGGCGCTCGCAAGAAGGCTCAAACCACTTCAACGCATAGGACTTAACAGGGTCAGGCTGAATGCCACTTAGTCCACCTTCCTGCTCTCCGCAGAGATACTCCTGGGTGCGTGCCCCGCCTTGCGCAAAGAGATATGCAGCGCGGGGGTCGTTCAGAACAGCGTCACGCCAGTAATTATTGGGCTGCAACACTCCGGCAGATCCATTGCGGCCTAGCTCATTGTCCCAACTGGTACCCACGCTGTATGCTGTTTCTCTCAGTTCTAGGTGTACCACCTCAAAAATAGAACCTGAATGAAACTCTCCTCCTTCGGTCCACATTCCTTCATAGGGATAGTTGGCGTCATAGAGTCGGGCATTTTCCAGCAACTGACCCAGCTCTTCTTCTTTGGCGGCTTCTTCGGTCAAAGTAGAATCGGTATCAAAGCGTAAACTGAGTCGGGCTTTGGCTTCAGCCCAGGTTTCGGGATTGCTTTCGTTCTCGTAGTTTTGTTCAAAATTCAAGACTTCGCGCAAGGTAGGCCGGGCACGTTCCACCAGATATTCTGCTACCAGCTGTGCTTGTTCCCATTTGACGTGCCTTACCCCAGCCTCAGCCTGATAGGCCAGCACCTTTAGCAGCAAGGTGGCTACCGCGCCTTTATCAATTTTTCCTTCCTGAAAATTGTCTCCATTAAAGCGATCATTGACCATGATCAGGGCCTCCCTCAAGTCTCGCTCAATGTAGGCGTAGACTTCTTCGCGGGTAGAGCGAGGCTGAATGCTGTTGTCGCTGTTGCCCTCCACCAAAATGCGCTCTGGCTTAATGGGCACTCCTCCGTAGGTTTTGACGAGATTGAAGTAAAACAGCGCTCGTAGGAATTTGGCCTCGCCGACGATGATGGGAAGAAACTGATCCTCATCTAACACGTTGACTTGAGTGGCGGGTAACTCTTGCGCTTTGCTGATCACCCAATTGGCCCGAAAAATCCCTTCATAGTTGATTTGCCAGCGGTTAAAAATCCACCCATTGCGGGCGGTAAAATTGAACTGAACCAAGCGCCCCTGGTCACTGGCCGGCGACATGCTCACCGTACGCACCACATCATCTCCACAGCCCTCACCAAATAGCCATTCTGACTTTTGATAATTATAGGTAGTCAAGATGTTATAAGTGGCATTTAATCCCAATTGCAAGTCATTGAGGGTCTGATAGAACTCCTCTTCGTCGATCGTTCCTCGGGGTTGTAGATTCAAAAAATCTGCACATCCCCCCAGGATAATGGCCATCAATAGGCTGCCTATGCGGATATAGGTTTTCATTTTTATTGAGATTAGATGGTCAAGTTGATGCCGAGAGTAAGGCTACGGGATTGAGGATAATTGGCTAAGTCAAGGCCAAAGTTCAGGTTGGTCGAGGCTGAGGTATCTGTACGCTTCCCGATTTCGGGATCCAAGCCAGAGTAGCGGGTAAAGGTCAAGAGATTTTGCCCCATGAGATAAAGCTTCAGGTTGCTGATCCCGATTTTCTTGAGGGCAGCTAATTTGAAGTTGTAGGACAGCTGGACGTTTTTCAAGCGGAGATAGGAGGCATCTTCAATGTAAAAATCCGAAGCTCGCCAGTTTTCATTGATGTCATTGCTCCCAGTGGTCAGGCGAGGGAATGTCGCGGTTTGATTGGCAGGGTAAAGGGCAGCATATCGATCTATGTCTGCCTGGGTAACCTGCACGTCCCCCACGTCTATGGGCTGGGCATTGGCAAAGAATCCGGTGTTCCAGGTATTGCCGAGGATGCCTGCGATGGCATTAGAACTGTTGAAGCCATTCAAATAATAGAGGGAGGCATTGAATACGTCCTGGCCGTATACCCCTTGCCAAGCCATGGAAAAGTCAAAATTACCATAGCTAGCGGTAGCGATCAGGCCATAGGTCAGGTCAGGCATAGGACTACCGAGATAGGTTCGGTCTCCTTCATCGATGACCCCGTCTCCATTGAGGTCTTTGAAGCGAAAGTCCCCTGGCTGAGCCAGATTGGCTTGGGGAGAATTGGCTACCTCCTCCCGGGTAAGGAATATCCCATCGGTTACCCAGCCGTAAAAGGACCCAATGGGCCTACCGACTTCCGCTCGGGTTACGACCCCAAACGAAGTCCCACTTCCTTGTCTTCCGATGCTATTTCCCAATACGGGCTCATCTCGATCCCCCAGAGCGACCACTGTATTTTCGATCACGGTCATGTTTCCGCCCAGGTCTACACTTAGCTTTTTCCCAGCCACTTGGGTGCGAATCCGGTAATTCCCCACTACTTCAATCCCTCGATTGAGCACATCTCCGGCGTTTCGCAAGGGATTGACATCCATGCCTGCGGAGGGAACGATGGGTACGTTAATGAGCATGTCTGAGGTATATTTCTCAAATACATCGACATTTAGCTCAAAGCGATCAAACAAGATCAAATCGAGACCGAAGTTGGTTGAGGTAGTCTTTTCCCAGCTAATCAAGCTATTGGCTACGGAATTAGGGGCGGCCCCATCCACGACGTCGTCTTCCCCAAATACTACTCGAAATCCATTCTGGATTTGGGTAGCAAAGGGGTAGTTCCCCACGCGGTTGTTGCCCGATTGCCCCCAGCTCCCGCGTAGTTTGAGGAAGCTGACAGGAGTGAAATTCTTTAGAAAACGCTCCTCTGACAACACCCATCCCATGGATACCGAAGGAAAGTAGCCCCACTTCTGGCCGGCGAAACGGGAGGAGCCATCCGCCCGAAAATTGACCTGGGCCAGGTAGCGGCTGGCAAAGCTATAGCTCGCCCGCCCTACGGCGCCGACATTGGCCCATTCCGTAAAGCTGCCTTGGACATTGTACTGGGTAGATACCGTGTTGAGTTCTTCTCGCAGAGAGTCATTGCCTAAGGCCGAGCGACCTATGGCCGTGGTAGACTCTATCCACTGTTTTTCCATTTCAAAAACACCGACGCCAGATAGGCTGTGCTCTCCCCACTCAAAGGCATAATTGAGTCGGTTTTGGACCGTCCATTTGAAGCGTTCGCCGTTTACCCTTTGAAAGTTTGATAGTCCACCACTGTAGCGGCCTGGGGTATCAAAATTATAACGAGTAGGATCGGTCGAGGAGCTTACCTGGAAGACATCTGTTTCGAAAAACTCGTTGTCCAAACTGGCTACCGCCGAATAGCTGATCTGATCGCTGAGGATAAAATCGAGGAAGCCCTTGATCTGAAACACATCTTCTTCCCGCTTATTGGTTCCGGTGCTTACTTGACGGAAGGGGGTTCCGTTTAGGTTTCCTTCATCGTTGATGATGCTGGCCGTAGGCGCGTCTCGGAAGGCCCGGAGTACGATGGAATTGGCTCCCTCATTCAGTTGGTTGCGTTCATCCGTAGAGTATAAGAAGTTTCCCCTCAGTTTGAGTCGTTCCAGCGGCTGGGTAGTGATGTCTCCTAAGATGGTTTGCCGGTTGTAATCGGTGCCCACCACGATTCCCCGATTGTTGAATTGAGTTCCACTGAGACGGAACTGGGTATTGGCTCCTCCGCCAGAGACTGAGAAGCTGTGATTTTGTACCAGACCTTGCCGGGAGATGATGTCTAACCAATTGTTGTTTTCAGCGAGCAGAGTTCCGTTTTCCAATCGTTTGAGCTGAACCAAGGCATTTTCTGGATTCAGGTTGGCCAGGTTTTGCAGCACCAGGTACTCTTCGGTGTCCATTACGTCAATGCGCTTCCAATAATCTGACTGGGAAACCTGGCTACTTACGCTCACGCGGGTCACTCCGGCTTCTCCTTGCTTGGTGGTCACCAAGATCACGCCGTTGGCAGCACGTGCGCCATAAACCGCTACAGCCGAGGCATCCTTTAGGACCTCCGTGGAAGCAATGTCATTGACAGAGAGGTAATCAATGTTGTCTACGATGACCCCATCCACCACGTAGAGGGGAGCGGAGTTGTTGATGGTTCCCGCCCCTCTAATGGTAATGTCTAGGCCTGCTCCGGGAGAACCGGTGCTTTGGGTGACCGTCACCCCGGCAACCCGCCCTTGAAGAGCCTGACCTAAGGTAGCCACCGGCAACTCGTCTACATCGTCCATGTTTACGGAAGAGACAGCCCCCGTTAGGTCACTTTTCTTTTGCGTGCCATAGCCTACGATAACGACATCATCAAGTCCTATGGCATCCTCAGTTAAAGCGATTGTCAACTCTGCCTTGCCTTCTATGGGGATCTTGGCTCCCAAATAACCGTAATAGCTGATCGACAGGGTGTCACTTGCGCTGACCCCAGAGAGAGAAAACCGCCCATCGGCGTCGGCGTAAGCCCCTAGGGCTTTGCCAATCACCCGCACGGTGGCCCCACTGAGCGGCTCCTTGCTGATTTCATCTACAATGATGCCAGACACATCCTGGGCCATACTGAGCAAAGGGAAGCCCATCCACAGCCATAGGAGAATAGGTTTGAAGAGTACTCGCGAGATGGATTCCATGTTTTTGTTTTAAATGCCAATGGCAAAAGGTACCTCCCTTGGCTTTGCTGACAAGAGGCACCCCGATTTATCAATGACTGATTACTACTTTTTGTGGTAGGAGGAAGCCCTCCACGTTGGTGAACAAGGTATAGATCCCAGCTGGATAGTGGCTAACGGGAATCTGGTTCAAGCCTTTGGATAAGCTACCCCTCCAAACCAAGCGGCCATTCATGTCATATAGCCCTCCCTGGCAAAATCCTGTATGGTCAATCCTTACGTTGATGACTCCGTCTGCAGGATTGGGAAATATCTGCACGTAATCTTTGAGGTACAGATCCACATTGCTGGTGGTCGTGTCAACCGGGCGAGCAATGCGCGGATTTTCAAACTCAGTCACCGGAGGGCCATCGGCGAGGCTGCCTGGGTCATACACATTCAAGGGCAAGCCATCGTCGTAGAGATAGATTTTGTGAGAGGTCTCCGAAATGAAGACCAGGTCCTCATTGAAGTTCGCGAGGGAGCCTACCCGTCCATTTTCTGGCAAGTCGGCAATCTTAAAAGGCGTTTCTGAGGTATCTTCTGCGAAAGACTTAAAGCCCCATAGCTCCACATTAGACGTATTGGGGGCATCGTTGGCCTGAAAATACAAGCGTCCATTGGCCACGGTCATTTCTCTAGGGCGTGAATTGGTGGTGGGGCCGGGAAAAATGTCAAAGACATTTTCAACGCTATCAGTGGTAGAGTTGTACCGACTCAGCTCTTGTCCATAGGCGGGTAAACCTACGGCAGGGTCATCCCAACGGGTTTGCCCTTTGAAATACAGAAACCCATCAAAGATGACTTGCAACTCAACAAAGGCAGCCGACTCGTTGCCGTTGTTGGGGTTTTGCCCATGGATATTTTTAACCAGGGTCTGGCTCCCAGGGGAAAGATCGGTACTAAAGAGTTCGGTACTTACGATTCCATCACTGGCCCGGTAGTAGGTTTTTCCGTCATAATTAAATGGGAAAGCCGCACCGGTATTTCCGGTGATGCTGGGATCGTTAGGGTCAAGCACCTGGTTCAGATCACCAAGTGGGTAGGTACCCCAAGGTTCGCCGTTGCTTACCCAGACCTCATTGTCCAAAAACTTAATGCTGTCTTCCAAGCTGGAGTCATTGAGCCAATAGGCAGGGGTAAAGGGACGAAACCAGAGCTGCTCATCGTTTACTGCATAAAGCCAGCGGATATCGGTATCCACGGTTTTGCCGGGGATGGTGCTGTTGGTATCAGGCTCAAAGCCGATGTCCAAAACCAGTTTGGTGCTGTCCCCCCAGGTCACCCAAAGCTCTTGCCCTGCCTCATCGTCTAGGCCTACAAAAAAAGCTTTTTCACCATTATGGGTGACTTGGATCTGGGTGAGATTCTGTCCATCGGGTACAATCACAGGCTGTATGGGGTGCAACTGATTGGTGCCGCCCTCAGTGCCATCTGACCACCAAAGATAGCTTCGGTCATTGTCAGCAGCAGAAACGTTGTCTTTGGCACGAAATAACACTCCCCCCTTAAATGGAACCATCATATCGGGATTAGAAGCATTGGCCCCGCCTAAGAAAATATCCTTGACCATCTTGGTACCGGCCTCGGTTCCATCTGACATCCAAAGTTCCGCCCCATTGCTGCCATCATCGGCAGAGAAGTAAACGGTATCTCCGACCGCACAAAGATGCTTGGGATCTGAGCCAGCCGTTCCAGGGTTGATGTTTTTCACCATCATGGTGCCATTGGCCGTTCCATCGCTCACCCAGAGCTCCTCTCCACTGTTAAGGGTATCACTGGCGGTGAAGAAAATCAGGTCTGAGGTGACTTGGATATTTTTTCCTCGTAACCCAGGGGCCCGCATCAGGGTCGTAACCACCACACTATCGGGAGTGAGGGCCGTAAGGCTCCCATCCACCCCAGGTTCTAGGGTTTGGGCTTGCAGCCAGAGGCTACCGCCCATCGAGATGAGCAGTCCTATGAGGCTTAGGGTAACATTCTTCATACGCTTCATTTGAGGAGGGGAGATATCAGAATCTCCTTAGATAAAGGGTACTGGGGGATCATCATCCTTTTGGCTCAGACCACTGAGATTGGTCGTCCATGGGGCAGTCCAGCACCCAATAAGATAAAAAACCTGACCTTAGCTGGTGGACATAAGAAAAACGGCAATCGGGGTACGGGAGTACGGAGTATGTTGCGGCGATCACTCATCCTTAGAGGCTGTTTGGGTGTTGGGATTTCGAGTCCAAACGTGGGATTTTTGGGTTCTGACAAGCAGATTTTTGGAGGAATAGCGAGCTATTTCGAGAAAAATCGGCGCGGGCAGCCTCCTATTTGGGACCCTTAATCCCCAGTACTCGTGCCAAGACAAGTTTTGTCTGCAAACTCAATATCCAAACAGCCTCTTATAAGCATAGCTCCGTAGACCATACCCCGATTTCTGCTGTCCAGTGCTTATACACAGGGCTAAGGCCAGGGGGACATCTAATTAGCGATTGATGATGATTTTTTGGGGCAATACATAGCCTTGCACATTGGCAAACAGGGTGTAAATGCCATTGGGGAACTGATCGGTAGGCAACTGATTCAAGCCTTGAACCAAAGTCCCTCTCCATACTAAGCGACCATTCAGATCGTACAATCCTGCACGGGTAGCTCCCAAGTGGTCAATCTCGATGTTGATCACCTCCCTAGCGGGATTGGGGTAGATTTTGACGTAGTCTTGGAGATGCAAAGTGACGTTGGTTCCAGTGGTGTCTGCTGCAGGGGCTTCGATCCGAGGATTGGTCAAGTCGCTTACTTCAGGTCCTCGGGCCAAGTTGCCAGGATCGTATACGTTCAAGGCCAACCCATCATCATAGATGTAGATTTGCTGTAGTTCGGGGGAAACAAAGACCAGTTTTTCACCGAAATTGACCAGGCAATTAGGTCGGCCATTTTGAGCCAAATCTACGACTTTGAACGGGGTTTGGGTGGCGTCTTCGGCCCGGGCTTTCAAGCACCAAAGCTCTTGGTTACCGCTGCTAGGCGCATCGTTGGCACGGAAATAAAGACGGCCGTTGACCACCGTCATGGCGCGTGGCTGAGAATTGGTGGTGGGTCCAGGGAAAATGTCGTAGACATTTTCTACCGTATCTTCAGTCGCGTTGTAGCGGCTAAGCTCTTGCCCCACGGCCGGGAGTCCTACCGCAGGATCATCAAAGCGGGTGAAGCCTTTGAAGTACAAGTAGCCATCAAAAATGGTCTGAAGCTCTAACCAACAAGGCTGGTCAACCCCATTGTTGTTTTGGCCATTGATGTTCTTGACCAACTCGGTTCCACCAGGAGTCAGGTCGGTCCGATGAAATTCGACGTTGACGATCCCATCGCTGGCCCGGAAGTAGGTATGGCCATCATAATTGAAGGGACCTGAAGCTTGAGAGTTTCCGGTCTGGTTGGGGTTGTTGGGATCTACGTTGCGGTTGATGTCTCGGAGGCAATACGTTCCCCATGGATTTCCGTCAGACACCCAAACCTCATTGTCTAAGTACTGAATGGAATCTTCTAGTAAAGTATCTCCGAGCCAAAAAGAAGGGGTAAAGGGACGGAACCAAACCTGCTCGTCGTTTACAGCAAGTACGTGACGAATGTCGGTATCTACCGTGCGGCCCGCAATGGTGCTATTGGTATCGGGCTCAAAGCCGATGTCGAGTACGAGTTTGGTGCTATCTCCCCAGGTAACCCATAGCTCTTGTCCGGCCACATCATCAAGTCCCACGAAGAAGGCTTTTTCCCCGTTTCCGGTTACTTGGATGATGGGCTGATTGGTTACTCCTGGAGCCTCTACGGGCTGAATGGGGTGCAGTTGATTGGTTCCTGCTTCGGTCCCATCCGACCACCAAAGATAGCTCTTGTCATTGTCGGCGGCGGAGATGTTGTCCTTCGCGCGGAAAAGAATCCCTCCTTTGAAGGGAGTCAGCATGGCCGGAGCAGAGGCGTTGCTGCCGCCCAGGAAAATATCCTTGACCATTTTGGTTCCCGCTTCGCTTCCGTCGCTCATCCACAATTCAGCCCCATCGCTTCCATTGTCAGCTGAGAAGTAAACCGTATCCCCCACGGCACATAGGTGCTTAGGATCAGAACCATCGCTTCCAGGGTTGATGTCTTTCAATAGCATGGTCCCGCCCGTTGTTCCATCGGTAATCCAAATTTCTTCTCCACTATTGGTGCTGTCGTTGGCGATAAAGAAGACCTTACCTGCAGCCACCTGTACATTTTTTTCGGCCAGGCCGGCCGCATCATTAAGCGATGTAACGATGACATTTGCGGGGGTGAGGTTGGTAATGCTGCCATCCACCCCGGGCTCCAGGGTTTGGGCATAACTCATAGGTCCCAATAAAAGACCCAGCATGCATAAAGAATAGAGATAGCGATTCATAATAGTAGTTAAGGTTATGAGGTAGTGAACTGGCTCGATTAATTGAGGGAGGCAATGTTTTCGCCTCACCTTAGCTGATCGGCTTGATACGATTATAGGGATATATTTTCAGCAGGAAGTGCCCCTGATATAGCCCAGGCCCTTGTTTGAGACAGATTGAACCCATAGATACCCTTAGCTACATATGACATACGGGTCTGCCGATTTAATTTTAAGATCTCATGACCGCTCCTGTGCTTACCACCTCTAATTGGAATTAAACTCATTTCATCTCCCACCGCATGCCTAACTATCTCAGCTTTCTTCTGCTGATCTTTTACCTTGCTTACTCCCCCATTCAGGCTCAAAACCACCCTAACTTGGTTTTCATTTTGGTAGATGACCTGGGCTGGAAAGACCTAGGTTTTATGGGAAGTGCTGCTTACGAGACCCCCAACTTAGACCGTTGGAGTCAGACTGGCACCGTGTTTACCCAGGCCTACGCTGGTGCCGCCAACTGCGCCCCTAGCAGAGCAGTGCTGATGTCGGGTCAATACCCTACTCGTCACGGCATCTACACCGTCAGTCCTTCCACCCGAGGGGATGCCCACGCCCGCAAGCTAATTCCCACTCCCAACGTTGACCACCTAAGCGATAGCATGCTTACCTTAGCAGAGGCTTTCCAGCAGGCAGGATATCGTTGCGGCCACGTCGGAAAGTGGCACTTAGACCGTGACCCCTTGGAACAAGGCTTTGAATGGAACCGAGGAGGATCGGGCCGGGGCCATCCTGGTAAGGACGGCTACTTCTCTCCTTACAACCTAGATTTTCTGGAAGATGGACCCAAGGGCGAATACCTAAGTGATCGCCTGACTTCTGAGGCCATTGAGTTCATCTCCGCAAAAGACGAGCGCCCCTTCTTTTTGTACCTCCCCTACTACACGGTGCATACCCCCTTGATGGGCAAACCCGAACTACGCGAAAAGTATCAAGTCCGCGAGCCCATCAATGGCCAAGGCCATCAGGCAGACTACGCCGCCATGGTCGAAAACATGGACCACAACGTGGGTCGCATCTTTAGGACCCTGGACTCGCTAAACTTGACCCAAGAAACCATCGTGGTGTTTAGCTCCGACAATGGAGGCATCGCCACTGTCTCTCGCCAGTGGCCACTACGAGCAGGCAAGGGCTCTTATTATGAAGGAGGAATTCGGGTTCCTTTTGTGGTCGCCTGGCCGGGTCAAATAGCAGGGGGCTTACCATCTGACCTGCCACTTTCCTTCTTGGATATGTATCCCACCTTACTCCGCCTCTGTGGCCTTGAGCTACCTGCGGAAAAGTTACTCGACGGACAGGATTTATCCCCCTACTTACTTGGCAAAGCGATGACAGACTCCATGCTTGAGCGGCCTCTATTCTGGCATTTCCCCATCTACCTACAAGCTTATCGCCGAGGACAAGACGATGCAAGAGACCCGCTCTTCCGGACCCGACCCGGGACCGTGATGCGTCAAGGTAAATGGAAATTACACGAATACTTTGAGGATGGGGGATTAGAGCTGTACGACTTGTCCCAAGACCCCGGCGAACGCATCAATTTAGCCAAGGCCAAGCCAAACGTCGCGGCCCAGCTACATGGCATCATGCAAGCCTGGCGGGAAGCCCAGCATGCACCTGTTCCCCAAGAAATCAATCCCCTTTACCAGCCTGAACAGAAATAAGCCGAAGGTGAAAGAGGGTTAAGGAGTGAAAGAGTTAAAATAGTTAAGAAGTGAGTTAAAGAGTTAAAGAGTTAATAAAGTTTAGAAGTTAAATTTCTGACAACCAATACCTTACCCTCACTTAACTCCCTTAACTCTTCTTAACTCTTCTTAACTCTTCTTAACTCCCTTAACTCCCTTAACTCCCTTAACTCCCTTAACTCCCTTAACTC
>CAZFPQ010000070.1:0-21580 GCA_964521065.1 uncultured Bacteroidia bacterium
TTTCATTTGTGCGTACAATCGAGAGAAGGCAGCATTGAAGATATAGCACTACCAGTTTGTGGTCAGCCCTACTGCCCGTCTTGCTCATTGGCCTGAGTACCTTGATCGAGCTTGGTAGCTCAAAAGAAAATTTCCTTACCCAATTTTTTGGCTTCATTGGCCACCCTGTCATTGCCATGCT
Organism: uncultured Bacteroidia bacterium; assembly: GCA_964521065.1. Taxonomy (GTDB): domain Bacteria; phylum Bacteroidota; class Bacteroidia; order J057; family J057; genus CAYVAP01. Next base: position 182 of record CAZFPQ010000070.1, read on the forward strand.
ACTATCAGTTCTTCTAGCCCTATATACTTTGGGCTTGCGCCGGGGTAAGGCATTGAAGGACCTAAATGCGGAACTGAACCAATCGATAAAAAATATTGCCCCTATTCTCCTAATCATTGCAGGGGCGGGAGCACTCAAGGCAGTTCTCAGCCAAAGTGGGGTGAGTGACTACTTAGCTGAAGCGCTCATAAAGCTAAATGTGTCTCCATTGGTATTGGCTTGGGGGATGGCCGCATTGATCCGAGTATGTGTAGGCTCTGCGACCGTGGCAGGACTGACTACCGCCGGCATCATTCTTCCCTTGGTTCAAAGTAGCGGAGCCAGCCCCGAATTGATGGTGTTGGCCACCGGAGCTGGCTCCTTGATGTTTTCTCACGTAAATGATACAGGGTTCTGGCTATTCAAAGAGTATTTTAATCTCAGTATCAAAGACACCCTTCGGTCTTGGTCCGTGATGGAAACCATTGTCTCCACCGTAGGACTCATGGGCGTTTTAATGCTCGACTTCTTGCTCTAGTCTTAGAGACATAATCACTATACCCGACCCTAATCAAGCTTACTAAGTCCACTTTTTAGGCGAATCATGGCTTGATCTAAGTCTTTCTGCGAGTAGGCATAAGAAAGGCGGGCATGGCTCTGGGTCCCAAAAGCAGTCCCAGGCACCAAAGCCAAACCTTCTTCATCCACCAAGTACAAGCACAGATCATCGATGGTTTCTATTACTTGACCAGAAGGTGATTTGCGCCCTAAGAAGGCCTTAAAATCTGGATAAAAGTAAAACGCTCCATCTGGCAAGTTAACTTCTAATCCGGGAATGGCTTTCAACTGTTCATACAAAGCATCTCGCCGAGTAAGAAAGGTGTCTCGCATAGAATAGGTGGGTCCAAGGTCACCTACCAAAGCAGCAATGGCTCCCATCATGGCAAAAGAATTGGGTCCAGAGGTACATTGACCTTGAAGCTTCTCACAGATAGCCGCAACCTCTTTAGGAGCTGCGATATAGCCTAAACGCCAACCGGTCATGGCAAAACCTTTGGAAAACCCATTGACGGTGATCACTCGATCAAAGATGCTGGAAAAAGAACCTAGGCTTACGTGAGGCTTACCATAAGTGATGTGTTCATATATTTCATCCGAAATGATGTAGATATCTGGATGCTTTTCCAGTACCGCCACCAAGGCCGCTAGCTCCTCACGAGAATACATGCTGCCCGTAGGATTGGAAGGAGTGGTAAGGAACATCAACTTGGTATTGGGCTGGATGGCAGCCTCTAGTTCAGCCGGGGTAATTTTGTAATTCGCGTGGATATCCGTCACAATTTTAGTGACTTCAGCCTGCGCCAAGTGCAACATGGCCTCATAAGAAACCCAAAATGGCGCTGGCAAGATCGCGTGATCACCAGGATTGAGTAGCGCCAGGACCACGTTGTACAAAGACTGTTTTGCGCCAGTAGATACCACAATTTGATCGGGCGTGTAATCTAAGCCATTGTCGCGTTTCAACTTATTGCAGATGGCCTTGCGGAGCTCTAGGTGACCCGCTACTGGGGCGTAGTGGGTAAAGCCTGCGTCCAAAGCTTTCTTGGCCGCTTCAGAAATGTGGGTAGGAGTATCCATATCGGGTTCTCCTAAGGTGAGACCCAGTACATCTCTACCTTCAGCCTTCAACTGTCTTACCTTCTTAGCAATGGCAAGGGTAGCTGATTCTGCGAGGGAACTGACGACTTGAGAAAATGGCATATGATTAAAGGTTTCAAATATTTCGCTGCAAAGATATCAATTGCTCAAGCTTTCAGGGCAAAAATTATTAAACACTTCACTTTTCAACTTTTCACCTGATTTCAGGTCTTTTAATTCCAACCTTATAAGCGTCCATGTCTATTAAATTTCACTCCTCCGTCTGGCTTTTTCTGCTCTTTAGCTTAACCCTTATTGGATGTAGCCCCTTTACCAAAGAACAATTCATCACTCAACAGAAGGACTTCATCGAAGAAGTGCGCAAAGAACACCACACCTACGACGAAAAGGATTGGGATCAAAAAAACAAGGAACTTAACCAGGCTCTTCAAGAGGAATATCCAAAGTTCGAGGATGAGATGTCTCTGACCGAAAAGGTCAATGTCTGGGGGCAAGTCCTTTCATATCACTTGATGCAAAGTGCTGATAGAGCGGCTGAAAACTGGGATGCCCATGAAGAAGAATACCTGCAGCTAATGGAAGAAAACGCTGAACTTATTGAGGAAACTGGTAAGGTATTCAAAGACGAGATTCTTCCGGAGTTAAAAAAGGTCTTGCCTAAATTGGAAGAAATTGGCAAAGATTTTATCCAAAAATTGGAAGACCAAGGAACCCTAGACCGGTTGGAAGAAAGCCTGGAGCAATGGGCTGATTCAATTGAAATTGAGGTGCATAAAGATAGCGAATCAGTCAGGTACTGACGAGTAGCTATCTGCTGTTAATGGCAAAAAGCAGGATTCTCCGCCTATCAACGCAGTTTGATGGACGGAGAATTACTTTGCTTTGGTTATCTTTAGCCTGGGGAAGAGATGGCGTATTCCAAAAGGATCTGCACCCTCTTCCTATTCCCTTTATTCCAAACACATATGGCTGAGATTAGCTTAAACATCAATGGAAAAGTCCAAACCATCGAGGTGGCTCCAGATACCCCTTTACTCTGGGTTTTAAGAGATCATTTGGACCTAGTTGGAACCAAGTTTGGCTGTGGGATCGGGCAATGCGGAGCCTGCACTGTCCACCTAGATGGCGTAGCCGTTCGGTCTTGTCTCCTACCTGTCTCCAGTATCGGCGATCAGTCAGTCACTACGATCGAAGGATTGTCTACAGAGGGCCAACATCCAGTACAGCAAGCCTGGCTAGAGCATGACGCCCCTCAATGTGGCTACTGTCAAGCGGGTCAAATCATGACGGCGGCGGCTTTCCTAAAGGAAAACCCTAATCCTAATGATGAAGAAATTGGCAGGGCTATGAATGGGAATCTCTGTCGCTGTGGCACCTACATGCGAATCAAAGCAGCCGTGAAGACGGCCGCTAAAAACATGGGCTAATAATCAATCAGCCCTAAGTCATCCAGCTGTCTCATAGCGCTCTGCTAATTGGCGCTCTCCTACACCTCATCCTTATCCCATGACACTTGTAAAGACCTCCTATAATCGCAGAAGTTTCCTTAAAGCCTCCGTTCTCGCTGGAGGTGGCCTCATGATTGGGTTTAACTGGTTTGCATCCTGCACTCCGCAGTCTTCTCCTACTCTGGAAATTCCCGAGGAGTGGTTCAACCTCAATGCTTACCTGAAAATTGGGGAAAATGGAGTAGTCACCATCATGTCCCCTAATCCTGAGATCGGTCAGAATGTAAAGACCTCCATGCCCATGATCGTGGCCGAGGAATTAGGTGTAGATTGGAACCAAGTCATTGTAGAGCAGGCTCCCCTTTCCAACCAATTTGTTAGACAAATTGCCGGGGGAAGTCAGTCTATCCGACGTTCCTGGCAGGGACTCCGCCGTGCAGGTGCCACCGCCAGACATATGTTGCTAGAAGAAGCGGCAGAACAGTTGGGGGTACCCATAACCAGTCTTAGCACGGAGTTGGGAGTGATCAAACATTCAGAAAGTGACCAGTCCCTTACCTACGGACAGGTAGCTTCTGCCGCCGCAAAACGAGCTATCCCCGAAGAGGTGTCCTTGAAAGACCCTAAAGATTTCACCCTCATTGGCACCAGTAGGAAAAACGTAGATGCAAAAAAAATAGTCACGGGTACCCCTCTTTATGGCTTAGACCTAAAAAAGGAGGGTATGCTAATTGCTATGTTGGCACATGCCCCTGCCTTTGGAATGAAGCTGAAAGCTTTTGATGGTGAGCCGATCAAGACCATGCCAGGCATTGTAGATGTCTTTTCCATTGAAACCTATCCCGAGGACATGGAAACCCAATGGTGCGATACCGATGCATTTAAGGAAGTCGTGGTCATTGTTGGACGCAGCACCTGGGAAGTAATGAAGGCCAAAAGAGCCCTCAAAATAGAATGGGAAGAAGTCACCTCTCCCGAGGACACCAGTGAGCACCTTGCCGCTCTTGCCAAGGCAGTCGAAACCCCATCTAAAAAACCGGCGAGAAAGGATGGAGATGTAAATCAAGCTTTTAGTCAGGCCAGCAAAATTATCGAACGCAGCTATCGAGCACCTTTCTTGGCTCACAACACCATGGAGCCGATGAATTTTTATGCCCATGTAACGCCAGAAAAAGTAGAGCTAGAAGGTCCTATCCAGACCCCAAAGTATTTGAGAACTTCCGTTTCAAGACGTTTAGGGATCTCTGAAGATCAAATCAGCATCATGATGACCCGCATGGGAGGAGGATTTGGCAGGCGCTTATATGGAAATTTTGGAGTAGAAGCCGCTTTGATCTCTCAAAAGGCCCAAGCTCCCATTAAACTTGTTTATACCCGGGAAGATGACATGACCCAGGGTGTATATCGTCCGGCTTACCATCTCAAATACAAAGCAGCTTTAGACGAAGCTGGAAATCTTACGGCCTTTCACGTGCGTGGAGCAGGAATCCACGGCAGCCCCCTGTTTGCGAATCGTTTTCCTGCCGGGACGGTAGAAAACTACTTGATCGAAAATCAGCGCGTTGCCTCTAACATTTCTACGGGTGCCTGGCGGGCACCACGATCAAACTTCACCGCTTTTGCAGAGCAGGCATTTTTAGATGAGGTAGCCGAAGCCGCTGGCAAAGATCCCATCGAGTTTCGATTGGCCTTATTCGAACGCGCCCTGAGCTCCCCAATAGGAGAAAAAAATGATTATGATGCTAGTCGCTATGCTGGGGTACTCAAATTGGTCAAAGAAAAAGCGCAATGGGGTAATCCCATTCCAGGTGTCTCAAGAGGGGTAAGTGCCTACTTTTGTCATAATACTTATGTGGCTCAGATCCTAGATCTAGAAATGCATGAAGGGCAACCTCGGATAAAGAAAGTGTGGTGCGCAGTGGACTGTGGCATTGTGGTCAATCCTGATGCCGCAAGGAATCAAATCGAAGGCGGTATCATCGACGGGATCGGGCATGCTATGTACAGTGGTTTGACCTTTCAAAATGGTCAACCAGAACAAAATAACTTTGGCGCATACCGCCTCATTCGCCATATGGAGGCACCACTGGAGATCGAAACCTTCTTTGTGCAGAATGGCATTGATCCTACAGGCCTAGGAGAACCCTCTTTGCCCCCCATCGCTGCAGCCCTGGCCAATGCCATGGCCCAAGCTACAGGCACTCGAGTCTATGACCAGCCTTTCACGGGAGGCAAACAGATCATGGAAGCAGGATAGGAAAGCCAAACAGTATCTTAAGTTATTCTCTCTGCTTATTACCCTGCTTATTCAGAAGTTTCTGGTAGTCAGCCATCGTATCAACATCTAAGGTCGGGAGCTCGGGAATCAATTCTACTTGCTCTTGGTTAGACCTCAACCAGGTTCGGGCACCCTTATCCCCAGAAAGCTCTAACAGGTCAGGAAGATAGCGCTTGGGAAATAAGGCAGGAACTCCCGCCTGCCCTCCATAAGCAGCAGCTATAACTTTATCCCGATTAGCCTTAAAGCCCTTCAGATACTTCTTTAACTGAGCTGGGGCCATAAGAGGCTGGTCTCCCAGCAGCATCAAAACCCCTTCAGCATCAGGATGATGCTCCATTACATATTGAATGCCTTGTTTCATGCTGCTGCTCAAACCTAGTTGCCAGTGAGGATTGAATAGCCAAGTAATAGGAACATCGGGAATCTGGGCTTTAATATCTTCCGCATAGGCACCAAGGATACAGCAAACAGCCTGGGTTTGGCAAGCCATGGCATTCTCAATCACCCATCGAAGCATAGGTTTCCCCTCCATTGGCAACAATTGTTTAGGCTGTCGCATGCGACTGGCTTGTCCAGCAGCTAAGATTAAGGTGACCACTCTCAAGTTCATGGTGCATGTATCGAGCCAGAGAGACTTCTAAGCGAGCTAGGCTGCTTTTTCCTAAATACAGAAAGGATCTCCGCTAAAATTGACAGGGCTATTTCCTCGGGCGTTTCTGCTCCTAAGTTGAGCCCAGCTGGGCCGTGAATGGCTTCTAAAAAAGTTACCTCTAATGAAGGTTTGCGCTCCAAAAGGGCCTCAAATAGCTGTTCTCGCCTTTGACTAGCGCCTAAAATACCGAGATAGGCAAATTCTTTCGAAGAGAGAGCCATTAGATAAGCCAAATCAAGGGCAAAATTATGAGTCATTAGCACCACGGCCGTAGTCGCATCAAGCTCCACCTCTGTAAAGGCCTCTGGATGACATGGGCTTACCTCTTCCGCTCCCGGAAAATCATCGATGCCCTTGGGATCCTTTAGGGTGCATAGCACCTCTACCTGCCAGCCTAATGCGGCGGCTTGGCTGGTGAGTTTTACCGCATCGTGCTCTGCCCCGATGATCAACAGTCGGTTTTTGGGCATGAGTTCTTGACAAAAAGAAAGAAAATCTGGCTCCAAGGTTAAGCTAGCATGAAAAGGATGTTTCTCACCTTCGAGCATGATTATTGACCCAAAAGTCCCACTCGCTGAGTCTTGTTTGACGAAGTAGGATTCTATTTTCAGGGGTACCCGACGGGTCAATTCTCGCCGGAAGGCTCGGAATAAGGCATCGGATACCTGGAAAGGCTCAATTAAAAGGTAAAGGGTTCCTTTGCAGCCCAACCGGTAGCGCCCATCATAGGTCATCACTAGGGCTTCCCCCTTCCGAAAAACTTCTTCGGCCCTCCTGGCTACCTCTTTCTCGACGCAGCCTCCACTCACTGCTCCGGTCATGACTCCAGACTCTGAAATCAGCATTCTTACTCCTGGTCGGCGATAAGAGGACCCATCCAAGGCTACCACCGTTGCCAAAACTGATTTTAACCCCGCCTTTTGGTGTAAAATGGCCTGTTGGATAATGGCTTGTAACTCGTGCAACATGTACGGCGAAACAAAGTGAAGACGTAAGCAGATTAGCTAGGTCAGTCTTTTGCCATACAAAATAATGAGTAATAAACTGCTTAACTATGTATAAAAGCATTTTTATCCTCAAGTCCCATGTCTAAACAGCTAAACTACTCCCTTAAGCCTCACCCCTAACGATCAACAGAGGTATATCCTCGTTGTATTTCAATATTTTCTCTGGCAAACTCCCCAGCAACCATGCAGAGAGGGAAGAATGGCCATGTGCCCCCATCACCATTAGATCCGGTTGCTGAGCATTCGCAAACTCGTGCAAGTGCCGGGCAGCATTGTAGTGGGTATTCTCAATCAGTTCCGTGCCTACTTCTAGGTCCAGCCAATCAAATTGCTTCAAGTAGTTTGTCACCACCAATTCTACATTTTCACGAATAATCTTCGCGAACTGTCCTTGCGTACGGCTGATTTTATAGGCCATGTCTGTCGGCACATCAAACACGTGCACCAAGGTGATTTTAGGGGCTTCTGGAAGGCTCTTGGCCAGCTCGATGGCTTTCCGAACGCCAAATACGCTGTAATCACTGAAATCTGTTGCCACCATGATGTGGTTCAAATCCTCAGGGGGATTTTCTGGCACAAACAATACTGAGCAATGTGCATTGCGCAAAAAACGAGCGGCAGCCAGTCCACTTCCCAAGTGGATCTTCTTTCGCCCCAAAATAGTTAGATCTACTTGTTGCTGGTGGGCATACTCGAGCATCTCGCGCGTAATGGTTCCAGCAAGTACTGTAAACTCTCCTTGCTTCAGGCTTTCTGGCAGGACTTCCTCTGCCTCCAGTTTCATAGATTCTTTTAGCCGTGCGTGAATTGACGCAATGAGCTTTTGGTCGGGTAATTCCCGAGTATAGCGTCCCCCCGCCATCACAGGCAACTGCTGAGCATATGAGACGTGAAGGAAAAAGGTCTCTGCTTGAGGGGCCGATTGGTTAAACAAGGCCAAATATTGCAGCAGATTGGGATCCATGCTGCTCATATCAAGGCCGACCAGGATTCGCTTAAAAGCCGTCATTTGCTACGAGTTTAGTAGTTCTTTGACATCAAGCTAAGCAACCCCGATCGGCTAAGGGATGTCTTTTCTACAGAACACTAAATGACTTTTGGCAGGCTTTGGCTATCGTTTAGCCGTTTCTGACCAACGAATGTTACACCCTTGCGGGTCAGTCTGAGCTTGTTTGACTTTTTGGCCACTCAATAACTGATCGAGGGCATTTCTCAAGTAAGGTTCGCGAACCAAGGACTCATTCAGGGGGTTGTCATCCATTTTTCCTTGGTACACGATACTAAACTTGCCTTGGGTGGGCTGAAGAACAAAAAACTCAGGGTTTTTGGTAGCACCTAGTTGGCGAGCGACCATTTGTTTAGAATCCTTCACGTAAGGAAAGGCAAAGGATTGGTGAGTCCTCATGGTCCGAGAGTCGTCTCTCAAGCTCATGGTCGCGTCATTGCTATTGATCGCCAAAAAGGCGATTCCCCGTGATTGGTAATCTTGGTGAAGCTGATTAATTCTTTCTTCGTAACTACTGGCCCATGAGCAATTGGCGCTGGTGAAGATCACCACCAATGCTTTGCTCCCAGTAAACTGATTGAGGGTGACGGCTTTGCTGTACCCATCATTTAAGGAGAAATTTTCAATGACCTTGGGGATTCCTTGTCCCAATAAGAAATGGGAGTTGATGAAAAACATCCCAACTAACAGGGACATGAACTTTATCATAGATGCACATCTTTCCATAGCTTAGGTCCTTAAATTGGAAAATTTAGTAATGGGGAGGTGCAGATCTAATTATAGGGATCTTTTTTGCCCTAAACCAGATAAAATAAGACCGATTATATCAACGAAAGCTTTGGTGCTCATGAACAATTAGACGGACTTCTTTTTGATCCGTCATTCCTGTCACTTCAACCAAGACCCCGTCTTTGGTAAAAATCAAGTTGAGCGGGGCAGTTCCATCCCACCGAGAATACCGAGTCTGAATAAATTCATTGGCTAACTCTGGATTAAGATGATAGGTAGGAAAATCTACTCCACGCTCAGCGAGAAATTCAGGGAGCTCGTCGGTCTTGTCTTCTTCATTTATCGAAATGATGATTACCCTAATGCCCGCATCTTTCTGCTTGTGGAGAGCCACTAACTCTGGTAGTTCTTCTGAGCATAAGGGGCAACCATATTGATAAAATCCTAAGAGAACGTAAGGTTGCTCACTTTCTGAAATCTGATCCATTAACCATTGGGCAGATACCGAATCAATGGAGAGTTCTGAATGAGAATCTCCACCACTACACGCAGTCAATAGCGTAAGTAAGCATGTAATCGGTATGTAGGAGATAATGAACCGCATAGCATTTGTTTACACCCTTGCTTTTTACGGTGGCATTGAGGATTCCGTTTTCTTCCAGCGAGAAATTTTCCAGGTCCATGATTAGGTCATGCTTGAAAGCATGTCCTTTCCCTACGATCTTATACAGGCTTTCTTTGGCACTCCAAATCAATATAAACAGCTCAAAACTAGGCGTTTCCTCAAAGTAGAGCAGCTCTACCTCATTCATAAACAGGTTTCTCGTTTCGAGATTACGTCTGCGATGCAAATACTCAAGATCAATGCCTACCTCTCCTTGCACGGAGGCAATCGCCGCAGAATAGCGGTTAGAGTGGGTATAAGAAATAAAATGTGAATTATCTGAAAGGTATGGCTTGCCTGAGGCATTGCTAAGAGATTCGACGCGAGAGGTATTGGCAATCTTGAGCAATTCCTTTAGACACAGGCGGCTTGACAGCCATTCTAGCCTGCGTTGCGGGTGCATAATAGTAGCCAAACGCGCCCACTCGTTTTCATAGAGTTTGACCCTTTCAAGAAAATACAGTTCATCTTCCTCAATATGCCATGCACCCAGTACGGTCCGAGGAATTTGACTATTTAACTCTATGAAAGGCATATGAAGATTGTGTTGAATGAATTTACATGAATTATGGCGGATTTACCAAGTTCAACCTAGCTTGATTGGAGCTAGGCTGCCTATTTCAAAATCCTTCCATAAAAACCACCATCCATTGCGTTTCCCTCAAAAAAATCCCCTTTGATTCCATGGATTTTTATTAAATTTAATGCTGTTTTCTCTCGCCCCATCTAATTAAGAACCTGTCTGAAAAAAGTACGCACCCTCTTCTATGCGATTGGTTGACGCTAGCTTACCCTTTCAAGTAGTCTACTCTACTTATCATCACGAATATTTGGGCTACCTGATTTCTGCACACTTCGTGCAGGAGTTACCTAGTGGCGAGCTGAGCCTCGTACACCAAGGAGCCTATCCAGATAACCTCTCCGAATTCAGCCATGAATTGGATAAGGTCGATGAGAAGTTGATTGAACTTTGTCATCACATTTCTCCCAAAGAAATTATCCGGCACTTCAAAGGCAATCCTCGTCAGGAGGCTGAGTTTTTTCTTACTCGGTATGAGGGCAAGGTTGCTGACATGGCCTATCTCCGTATTCAAAAATACTTGGCTCAAATCCTCCCTTTGCTGATCGATCGCAGGGTGTTTTCTATGGGCAATGACAGCTACCCAGCCCATACCCCCCTACAAATGCTTGGGGAGAAGGCCAGCGTGCTTTTTCATTTTAAGCGGGGAGCAGAAGGGACCGTCTATTATCCCACGGTTAAACTGCAAGATGAACTGATCAACTTGAAAAAAAGCCAAGGGGTTCTTATTTGTATGGAACCCGCTTGGATGCTGTTGAATCGTCAAATCTTCACTTTTGAGGGAAAGGTAGAAGGTAAAAAGCTCAAACCTTTTCTGAAACGCTGGAACATTGAGGTTCCCAAAAGCAAGGAAAAGGAGTACTACCGCAAATTCATCGCCCAAATCATTGAAAAATACCGGGTTAAGGCAGAAGGGTTTGGCATTCGCAGCATCAAAGAGGCTCCACATTTTTTCATTGAAGTTGAAGAACACGATCAGTCTTCACTCAGTTTCAAGCGGAAAGTGGCCTACCAAGATTTTATCCTGTCCTTAGACCCCACAGAAAAATATAAGGCTCAATTGGTCGCCGAGGAAAACCGAGATTGGTACTTCTATCGAATCAAGCGCTCCTGCAAAGAAGAGGCCGCAGTAGCACAGTTCCTCGAAGATAAATCCCCCAACGGACCCGCCAGTCTGACGCCCTGGGAATACGTTGAACGGGAAAAGGGACTGGCCTGGCTATCTGATCACGTACCAAGCCTCACCGAACAAGGAATCGAAATTCGCCAGCTGAGTGAAAAATCAAGAATCAACCTAGGCCGCCCGCAGATTGAGTTGACTACCCAAGAATCAGGCGACTGGTTTGACATCAAAGCAGTGGTGGTAATTGGCCAATTTCAAATCCCGTTTATCAAATTCCGAACCCATATCCTTCGTGGCCAACGTGAATACAAGCTCCCCGACGACAGCATCGCCATTCTGCCGGAGGCGTGGTTTAGCGACTATCGCCATCTGCTAGAGGTATCAGAATCCTCAGCCGATCAAGACGCTCTTCGCATCAAAAAATACCAAGCACCTTTGCTAAATATGCCTTCGAGGGACAAGAAACAGGCTACCCTCGCTGATAACATCAAACAACTTAGTCAAATTCCGGAGGTGGCTCCTCCGCAAAACCTACACGCAACTCTTCGAAATTATCAGCTTGAAGGATATCGCTGGCTTCATTTTCTAAAGGAAAACGGCATGGGTGGCATTCTTGCCGACGACATGGGCTTGGGAAAAACCCTCCAGACCTTGGCGCTCTTGCAAGCGGAATATGAATCTGGAGTCAAACAAGCGACCTTGGTAGTGGTTCCTACTTCCCTGATTCACAACTGGTTCAATGAAGCCAAAAAATTCACTCCAGATCTAAGGGTCTTGATCCATACAGGCGCCAATCGAAGCAAGCGAGTAGAACGCTTCCAGCATTATCACTTGGTCCTGACTACCTACGGAATCGTCAGGCAAGACATACAGATTCTCAAGGAATTTCCGTTTCACTATGCCGTCTTGGACGAGAGCCAAACCATTAAGAATCCTGACTCCAAAACTGCCAAGGCAGTTCGGAAGCTCTTAAGCACCCACCGGCTAAGCATCACGGGTACTCCAGTGGAAAATACGGTGATGGATATTTGGTCACAGATGTCCTTCCTTAACCCTGGCTTGCTAGGCAATGAGAGCTTCTTCAAGAAGTTTTATGTATTACCCATAGAGCGGGATCACGACCACAAACGTTCCGCTAAACTGAGGCGCATTATCTATCCTTTCATCTTGCGCCGCAAGAAGCAGGCCGTAGAAAAAGACCTCCCCCCCCGTATCGAGAAGCTCCACTATTGTGAAATGCGGGAAAAGCAGCAAGACTTTTATGGGGAAATTCGTAGCCAGTATCGCAACTATCTAATCGAGCTCATCAACACTGGTACTTGGAAAAAGAACAAACTGAATATCCTTACCGGCTTGCAAAAGCTTCGTCAAATTGCCATACACCCACAAATGGTGGCACCTGAGGAGTATGAACTCAAAGACAGCGGCAAATACCGGGAAGTCAAGCGCTTGCTGCTCCAGGTAATTGAGCGCAAGCAATCCAAGGTCTTGATCTTCTCGCAGTTTGTAAAAATGCTGCACATTCTACGCAAAGATCTGGAAGCCGAAGGAATCCGGTACAACTACCTAGATGGAGGAACCAAAGATCGTCAAGGGCAAGTGGATACCTTCCAAAAGGACGAAGACATCCGTGTTTTTCTCATTAGCCTAAAAGCTGGGGGGGTAGGGTTGAACCTCACAGCAGCAGATTATGTATTCATCCTGGATCCATGGTGGAATCCTGCCGTAGAAAGTCAAGCGGTCGACCGCTCTCACCGCATCGGACAAAGACGCACAGTAGTTTACTATAAATTCATTACCAAGGACACCATTGAGGAAAAGATTCTCAGCTTACAGCGCCGTAAAGCCCAACTCTCTGAAGACATCATCGCAGTAGAAGAGGATATTTACAAAACACTGGAAGCAGAAGATCTGGAGGAGCTGCTTAACTAAGAACATTGACCAACTTAAAAGATTACAGGACTTTTGTAGCGCGCCTCTACGTTTTCCAGATTTTCCATTTTGAGACTAAATATCGTATTTGGCTGACATGGAAGCTCAACTCAGTCCTGGCCAACTCGCAAGGCGAAGATTTTTTCGCTACCGCCCTGCTTGGTTCGGATTGTTTTACCTAGGTCTATGTCTCTTTATCTCTCTTTTCGGGTATTGGCTGGCTCCTGACAAAACTACTCACGCCAACTTCCAGGTATTAGAACTCGCCAAGCAAGCACCAGGTTCGCAAGGTTTTCTCTTACTCCTTCCTGGGCCAGAGGTGGAGCAGGGCTCTTGGTGGAGCGTCTTGTGGAATGGAGAAAAAGCCCAATTTGTACCCCTGGCCATTCAAAGTTTTGAAACTATTGAATTGGGAAAGGAATACGTCCGCTTTATCCATCTTTCTGGGGCACAGGATAGCCTGCCACTTACTCGATTTCATTTGGGAAAAAAACAGGAATTGACCCGGCAAGGTTTTTTGGAGGCATTTACCCGCCAGATCACTTTTCATTTGGGCAGTGATGCCTATGGTCGCGACTTGTTGAGCCGCATACTTTTGGGTACCCGCGTAAGTTTGTTTGTAGGCCTAATGTCGGTCTTGATCAGCCTCAGCTTAGGTATTTTCTTGGGAACCCTGGCGGGATATTTTGGAGGATGGGTGGATCGCAGCATCATGTGGCTGATCTCGGTCCTGTGGAGCATCCCAACCTTATTATTGGCCTTGGCGCTAGCCGCCGTATTAGGAAGAGGATTCTGGCAGCTATTTGTAGCTATCGGTGCTTCTATGTGGGTAGAAGTGGCCCGTTTGGTCAGGGGTCAGATCCTGGCTTTACGAGAGCAGCCTTTCGTAGAAGCTGCCCAAGCTTTGGGGTATCCTTCAGGGCGCATCATGTGGACACATATCCTCCCCAATATTACCAGCCCCATCATTGTCATTGCCGTAGCCAACTTTGGGGCTGCGGTCTTGATCGAGTCAGGGCTGAGCTTTCTTGGTCTAGGCGTAGAAGTTCCCATTCCGACTTGGGGGCGCATGGTCAATGAAGGCTATACCTTTCTAGTATTCGAAGCAGGACAATGGTTGGCGATTTATCCTGGCCTCGCCTTGGTGTTGCTCATTGTATCTGTCAACTTAATTGGAATTGGATTGAGAGACGCCTTGGATGTGAAGAACTGAATGGGATTGATTATCTTAGAGATTCGAGCGATTTGCCTACAGGCCTGAATTTCTCCTTTTGCCCTTCATCCCTTCGCCCAATTACTGCCCACTATATGATTACGACTGCCAATACCGATATCGCTAGCATCTTTAAAGCACAACGTTCTTTTTTTCGTCAAGGAGCCACGCGTGAGGCCAGCGGAAGGCGTAAACAACTAGAAAGGCTCAAATCTGCCCTTGAAGCTTATCAAGATCGCTTATTAGATGCCTTGTATACAGACCTTCGCAAACCGAGGCCTGAGGCATTTTTTCTAGATTTTGCTTTTACCTACAAGGCAATCGACCATGCCCTGAAAAACTTTGAGGCCTGGATGAAGCCTGAACGAATCTCTCCACATCTGCTGCAGACCCCGGCGGCTGCCTACATCCAGCCTGAGCCTTATGGGGTTACCGCTGTCATTGCTCCCTGGAATTTCCCCATTTACCTGCTAATCCTTCCTGCGGTGGGAGCTATTGCAGCAGGAAATACAGTTATTCTCAAGCCTTCTGAGCAGGTCCCGCATACCAGCGCTTTGCTAGACGAAATGGTTAAGGAATACTTTGATCCTCAGTGGGTGGCTTTAGTCCAAGGAGCTGTAGAAGAAACGCAAACTTTGCTCGCTCAGCCATTGGACTATATTTTCTTTACGGGGGGTACCGCTGTCGGAAAAATCGTCATGAAGGCAGCGGCCAATCACCTGACCCCTGTCACCCTTGAATTGGGAGGCAAGAGCCCTGTCATCCTTGATCGTCAAACCAACCTAGCGACCAGTGTCAAAAGAATCGTTTGGGGAAAGTACATGAACAGTGGTCAGGCCTGTATTGCACCTGACTACGTCCTAGTTCCCAGTGATAAGATGGATGAAGTCATATCCTTGATGAGGAATAACTTATTAGATTTTTATGGCGTAGATCCTCAGCAAAGTCCTGATTACTCGCGCATTGTCAATGAGCGACATTTTGATCGCGTCGCAAAGCTTATCGAGGGAGAGGTTCGGATTGGTGGACAAACAGACCGAGAGGATTTGTTCATTTCCCCTACCATCATCAAAGTTGATAATCCGCAGGAGCACCCTGCCATGCAGGAAGAAATTTTTGGGCCTGTCCTGCCTCTCATTCCCTATGATTACCTCCCTCAAGCCATTGACTTTGTGAATGAGCGACCTAAACCCTTGGTCTGTTACATTTTCTCAACCAGTACTCGGAACCAAAACCGCATCATTGCAGAAACCTCATCTGGAGGAGTTTGTATAAATGACACCATTCTCCACTGGTCTTTGAGTGACCTACCCATAGGAGGAGTTGGTGATAGCGGAATGGGGAAAGCACACGGAAAGGCCGCTTTTGATACTTTTTCCCATCAGAAAAGCGTCATGAAGCGAAGTTTTTTAATTGATCCTACTAGCATCATCCGCTTTCCTCCTTACAATACTCCTTTGGGCATGCTCAAAGACTTGGTCAAATGGTTTGGCTAAGCCAGTCATCTACCTGTTCCGCCATTTCTTCAAAAACCGTCCCAGAGTGTATTCGGCTGCGCTTGAGGATTTTATAGCCATGATTAGAAGTATCTAACCAATGCAGGGTGGATAATTTCTCCATTGGTTCTAAAGCCGAAATCAATAAATCTTTTTGCGCAAACGTATCCCTAGATCCAGATAAAAACAGGCTGGGCAAAGAAATATTTTTTAGGTGGGCCGCCCGGTCTAGGCCTGGCTTACCTGGAGCATGGAGGGGAAAGTTGAATAAAATCAGTCCTTTTACGGGAACTGCAAATCCTTCTGCTGCCGCTAGGGTGCTCATTCGGCCTCCATAGGAATGCCCTCCCATCAGCAAGGGTAAGTGTGGAAAATGTTGACTGGCGTATACCGCTGCCTCCTTGACGGTGGCAATACTGACCTTGCTGCTTTCTCTTCCTTTGCCCATCTCCATGTAGCTGAAGTTGTAGCGAAAGGTTGCCAAACCAACCGAAGCCATCGCCTGGGCAATGGATTCCATGTTTTGATGAGTCATCCCTGCACCAGCGCCATGGGCCAGTCCCAACAAAGCTCTGGGAGAGGGAGGAGATAGCATTAAGTAAGAAACTTCCCCCCGCTCTTCGTTTAGTTTGAATTTACCGCTTTGTGCCTTCATTAGTTTCTACTGTGTAGCAAGGGAATAGTCATACCAATGGCCGCTCCAACCAAATATCCAACGATTACATCTGAAGGATAATGTTTGCCCGCCCGGACCCTTAGGAATCCAACGACAGCAGGTAATAAGGCCGCACCGGCCCAAACCCAAGGCCGAAAAGGTGAATCAGGATAGTAGTCGTTGAAGCTTTGTGCCAAGAAGAAAGTACCAGCAGCGGCATAGCTGGTATGACCTGAAAAGAAGGAAAAGCGCGCATCATTTCCCACCACATTCTCTGCCAAATCAGCAGGAATGTTATTTGGATAATTGGCCGCATAATAATAATTGAAAGGCCGATTGCGGAGTGTCAAGGCTTTGACCCAGGTCGTAACCCCATCCACCATAAAAAGGGTCTGAGACCACAACAGTAAATGTTGACTCCAATGACTTCTCACCCTAGCACTGGCCAGGAGTAGGACAGGTGAGGCCAATCCCGCTAATAAGCCAATGTCACTGGAGAAAGCTGCCTGTGGTCTCCAAGCCAAACTAGCTGATCGATCAAAGGCCCAAATTTGTTGCCGATTAAGTTGGAGCAAGGCCGATTGTTCCAAGGCAGGTATCCGGCTTTGATACCAATGCCCTGATAGAGATATGCCTAGCAAACCACTAGAAAGTGGAGCATCTATACGGAGGGAAGTCCGATAAGGCGAGGGCCCCGCAGGTTGAGCAGATAAGTTGACGGCTAGCGTCAGGTAGATCAAAAAAAGAAAGGGTCGGATGGGTTTCATGTTGAGGTCAAATAAACCCCATTTTAATATCCCTTACAAGTTCTAATCTAATCCATTGAAGCAATGCTGGCCTCTCCCTCAAGGTCTACGGGTTGGGCTATTTCGTAGCTAAAAACCTTGTAAACGGAACGCGGCCGGGCAGTTTGTGGGTCTACAGTCTTACTCAGGTTGGTCAAACGACCAGCTTCATCGTATTCATAAAGCGCTAAGCCTTTCAGCTGCTCTCCTTCAAACCATTTGATTTCCATTGGCTTTCCCTGCTCATTGTAAGCATACACATATCTAGCAGGAGTAGATCCAATTTCCTCAACTAGGGTCTCCGCAACCCGATCATGTTGGTCATACCGATAAAGTACAGAACGAGTAACTATGCCTCGGCTATCTTCGGTAGTCTCCCCAACGACTCTTAGGGATTGATCGTAGTCAAATCTTGCTACCTCCACCACTTGGTTATTTTCTAAGGTGCGGATGCTCTTAAGTAGGCGGTTGGCCCCGTCATCATAAATGTATTGCCGCGAGTTGAGCAGTAAACGATCATCATTAGGCAATAATTCATAAGACTTTTCTTGATACACCTTTTGATGGGTGGTAAAGCGATAACCTTCCCAATAGGAGCGGCCGTAGCGATGATCTTGGGTCAACTTTCGATAAGCTTGTCCCTTGTGATAAGAGAATTTATGCTGAAAAAGGGTATCCTGGTTGGAGCTTCCCAACTCGACTACTTGGCTTATCTGGCCAGATTCATCACAATGATAGGAAACTGCAGAAGTACGCTGTGGCCTATGCCCTTTTGCAGGTTCATAGGTGTCGACTTGGATGGACCCAACGCCACGCAAAAATGACAGATTTTCGCCAAGTTCATAATCGCCCCAGTCGATTGCAGGCGTGGGCTTGCCTTTTTGGGCCAAACAAAAGGTCGATAGCAGGGTACAAATGAGCAAAGTAGAGGTTAGGCGCATCCGGAAAGGTAGATTATTGGTGAGTGTATTCTAATTCGCAGCAAACTCCTAATAAGCAATCGTTTCCATAGAACCACCAATCACCCGAACCAGTTTTCTCACTGATTTCAGGGGAGGATTGATGCTGCTTTTTACTTTCGGTTTTAAACTTCTCCGTTAAGATAAAGAACTTGATGGAATATTCCTCAATGATCAAAGCCTTACATTTGAAATATTTCAACAAGACATCCATTTTTTAGCAATTCGCTATAAATGTGTGCAAAAAGCGCAATGGATAAGAGACAAATACTAACAAATATATCCAACCCAACCTGAAAGGTTCATCTGGGAGAAAAATTTGGACAAAAAAACTTAAAATCTTACGCCAAAATGAACCCGAGTTCTCCCCTTGGTTCTCCCCCATTAGTTGTATCTTTGAGGCGCAAAAAAAACATTCCCTACCTATGAGTCACATATTAGACATCACAGCAAGAGAAATCCTTGACTCACGCGGAAATCCCACAGTTGAAGTTGAGATTCTATTGGAAGATGGTTCAATTGGTCGTGCAGCGGTACCTTCGGGAGCCTCAACAGGTATGCATGAAGCTGTAGAGCTCCGTGACGGCGACGAGCGATACCTAGGAAAAGGGGTACTGAAAGCCGTGGCCAATGTGAACGATGTCCTTGCACCAGAATTAGAAGGACTGCTTGCTTCAGATCAAGCCGCCATTGATCAGCTGCTAATCGAACTTGATGGAAGTAAAAACAAAGGAAAAATTGGTGCCAATGCCATCCTTGGCGTATCTCTAGCCGCGGCCAGAGCTGCCGCTGCTAGCTTAGAACTCCCCTTGTATCGCTACGTAGGCGGCGTAAATGCCAGAACCCTTCCCGTACCATTAATGAACATCATCAATGGAGGTTCACACGCTGACAATTCCGTAGATGTTCAGGAATTCATGATCATGCCCGTCAAGGCCCCTAGCTTCCGCGAAGCCTTGCGCATGGGTGCCGAAACTTTCCACCACCTAAAAAAGGTCCTAAAAGGACGTGGACTATCTACCAATGTCGGTGATGAAGGAGGCTTTGCCCCCAACCTGCCATCAAACGAAGAGGCCATAAAAGTAATTCTTGAAGCCATTGACAAAGCTGGCTACAAAGCTGGCGAAGATATTTTCTTGGCCCTTGATGTAGCTAGTTCCGAATTGTACGATGCTGAAAAAGGTAAGTATGTCATGAGCCACTCTACCGGAGATGAACTCACCAGCAGTGAGGTGGTAGATATGTGGAAAGACTGGACTTCACGCTACCCCATCGTTTCTATCGAAGATGGCTGTGACGAAAACGACTGGGAAGGCTGGCAACTCCTCAACCAGACCATTGGCGATAAGGTACAGCTCGTAGGTGATGACCTGTTCGTTACCAATGTAGATTTCCTCAAGAAAGGAATCGAGCTGAATGCTGCTAACTCTATCTTGGTCAAAGTAAATCAGATTGGTTCACTGACCGAAACCATCGAAGCCGTAAGCTTGGCTACTCGCAATGGGTATACCAACATTATGAGTCACCGTTCAGGCGAAACGGAAGATACCACCATTGCTGACCTTGCCGTTGCTCTTAACAGTGGTCAAATCAAGACAGGCTCCGCAAGTCGTTCTGACCGGATCGCCAAGTACAATCAATTGCTTCGCATCGAAGAAGAGCTAGGTGACGCCGCTGA
Organism: uncultured Bacteroidia bacterium; assembly: GCA_964521065.1. Lineage (GTDB taxonomy): Bacteria > Bacteroidota > Bacteroidia > J057 > J057 > CAYVAP01. The sequence goes on from CAZFPQ010000070.1 coordinate 20,028, forward strand.
ATATGGTGGACCTCGCTTTCCTTATGCTTGATCAAGGTGTTTTTTGGCTTTAAAAGCCCCTTCAAGCTATTCCACATCTAACATGATAGGCAAGGGGAACCAGTAGGTTCCCCTTCCTTATTTTCGGGTAACGCCACTTTAATCATCCATGAATTATTTCATTTGTGAAGATCAAAGCCACTTTGATCTCCTTCCATTTACCTATACCCGCCCTGTTTGGGACCTGCGTGCTGGAGTTTTTACCCAAAAAGAGCGCTGGCAATGGGCTACAGGCCTGTCTTTCTATGGTGATTGCTTGGATTATCTGCGACCTAGCTTTGCCAATTCACCCCATAACGATGAGGGCCAGGTACTCATAAATGGTAAGTTTTGGCCGGAACCAGAACTATTGAGATTGCTTAAGGAATCAGAGCCTGGAGTAGTTTACCTAGCTGAAAACTCACAGGAATGGCTGATCGCCTGTATCAACAAAGCAAAGGTTCCTTCTACACACTCAGGAATCTTCACCTTGGATGACTTTGAAGCCATAGGGCTTCGAGTGGTAACTGTACCCATCGACGCAAGGGCTTTTCGCTTCCCCCATGACATATTCCAACTCAATGCCCAGGCCATCGCGTTTGATTTTGAGTTTTTAACCAAAGGCGCTGCCTCTGAAAAACTGGATGATCCATACAACCGGGTTTACGGTGCAGATAATGTGTACGTAAGTCCTGGAGTAAAAGCCAAATCCGTGATTTTGAATGCCGAAGATGGCCCCGTATACATTGGCCCTGGAGTCAAACTTGGGGAGGGATCCATCATTCATGGTAGTCACGCTTTCGGGCATCAGGCTCAGGTATCCATGGGAGCTAAGCTGAGAGGCGATTCTGCTTTTGGTCCTTTTGTCAAAGTCGGTGGTGAAGTGGGCAATTCAGTGATCATGGGTTACAGCAATAAAGGACATGATGGATACTTGGGGAATTCAGTGCTGGGATATTGGTGTAACCTAGGAGCTGACAGCAACACCTCCAATCTTAAAAACAACTATGCCCCCGTCAAACTTTGGCATTATCCCAGCGGAAGATTCAGGGACACAGGTCAGCAATTTTGTGGGCTCATGATGGGTGATCACAGTAAATGTGGCATCAATACCATGTTTAATACCGGTACAGTGGTGGGTGTCTCGGCCAACATTTTTGGTGGCGGCTTTCCTCGCACCTTCATCCCATCTTTCTCTTGGGGCGGGGCGGCGGGCTTTTCGACCTTCCAATTGAAAAAAGCTTTTGAGGTAGCTGAGCGAGTAATGGGTCGTCGAGGTATTGAACTAACTGAAACCGACCGAAACACGCTCACCCATATCTTCGAACAGACGGCCAGTTATCGACGCTGGGAGAAAAAAAGCTAAAAATAGGTAAGCTGGCTTTTAAGTTAGATTTCATACCAACAGGCAAAAAAGACCATAAGCCTTAACTCTTTTAACCCCTGTCGGACAACAACCCCTTAACTCCTTTAACTCCTTTAACTCCTTTAACTCCTTCTCTCACTCAGGAAAACAAATCAGGAGGTAGTTGCTC
>CAZFPQ010000070.1:21680-27776 GCA_964521065.1 uncultured Bacteroidia bacterium
TAACTCCTTTAACTCCTTCTCTCACTCAGGAAAACAAATCAGGAGGTAGTTGCTCACTGGTTTGACCAGGCAGGCGGTTAAAGTGCCGATATGCCCTCTCGGTAGCAACTCTTCCACGTGCGGTCCGTTTCAGAAAGCCCTCCATGATCAGATATGGTTCGTAGACCTCCTCTATGGTATCAGGTTCTTCACCAGCGGCGGCGGCGATGTTAGTCAGTCCAACTGGCCCCCCTTTGAACTTTTCAATGATGGTGAGTAAAATTTTATTGTCCATCTCATCCAAGCCGGACTCATCCACCTCCAAAGCTTCAAGGGTCATGCGAGCTATTTCCAGGGTAATGGTTCCATCTCCTTTGACCTGGGCAAAGTCTCGGGTACGACGCAAAAGACGATTGGCGATTCGTGGGGTGCCTCGGCTGCGACGAGCTACTTCTAAGCTGGCCTCTTTTTCAATGGGTACTCCTAGCACTCCGGCGGAGCGACGGATGATTCGAGCCAGGGTCTCCGCATCATAGTATTCCAGTCGAGCATTGATCCCAAAGCGAGCCAACATGGGAGAAGTAAGCAGGCCTGCTCGGGTAGTAGCTCCTACCAAAGTAAAAGGGTGTAAGGCAATCTCAATGCTGCGGGCGTTTGGGCCGGTTTCAACCATGATATCGATCTTAAAATCTTCCATGGCTGAGTAGAGGTATTCCTCCACTACTGGTGAGAGGCGATGGATTTCGTCAATGAAGAGCACATCACCCTGCTCAAGGTTGGTCAGCAACCCTGCCAGATCTCCTGGTTTTTCGAGGACAGGTCCAGAAGTAGTGGTAATACTTGCCGCTAGTTCATTGGCGATGATGTAAGAAAGCGTGGTTTTTCCAAGTCCAGGAGGACCATGTAAGAGCACATGATCCAAGGGTTCCCCCCTTTGCCTTGCTGCCTCCACGAAAATCTTGAGGTTATTTGTCAACTTTAGTTGACCCGTAAAGTCTTCTAAGACTTGGGGTCTCAACTGTTTTTCTTCATCCATTCCCTCAGCGTGGGGGTCCAACATTTCGTTGCGCATATTCAGGGGATGTCAAGGTATTTGTGGGTTTGCTGACTCAAACTCCAATGTGGATTTGACTTGATGTACTCTATAATCACGGGCGTGACACGATCTCTTCGACTCCACTCTGGTTGTAAGAATAGCCTGACTTCAGGTGCACATCTAGCCGCATGCTCTTCGGCCCAGGTCAAATCGGACTCGTGATAAATCACTATCTTAAGTTCATCAGCTTGATGGTAATATTCAGGGTTAGGAGGCAAAAACTTTTTGGGTGAAAAACATACCCAATCGAACTCTCCCAACAGTGGATGTGGACCAGCAGTCTCCAAATGGACAGCCAAACCCGCTTTGCGGAGCTTTTCGGTCAAGGGTCTAAGGTCGTATACACTTGGCTCACCACCGGTGATTACCACCCTATCTGCTCCGGCTTCCTGCACCCAGCCAAGCATCTCTGTAAGGTCATGGTATTGGTCATGATGTGGCTTCCATGATTCTTTCACATCACACCAGACGCAGCCCACATCACAGCCAGCTAGACGAATGAAATAGGAAGGAACTCCTGTATATGCACCTTCACCTTGAAGGGTATAAAAATGCTCCATCACTGGCAAGGGATTCGAAGTTCGAAACATTAATCCCGCCGACAACTCTCTTTGCTTTACATTCTTCATCATCGCTACAAATTTAGCAAATCATGCCAAGTAACACCCACTCCCCCTTACTCATACAAAAGCTTTTTTCGCAGTTGAACCATCCCGCATCCCAATATTCTCAATGAGATACTCAAACTAACACACGTTATATCTCCCCTTTTTTCCATGTGCAATAAAAAAGTCGAGCACGCTATTTTTATCAGCGAAAAGTTATAGGTGAATGACACGCTTTAGGCTACTTAGTCTCCTTGCCTTCCTGGGGCTCATTTCAGGAATGCTGGCCCAACGTCTCTCCTATCAATTTGAATCTTACAAAACCCCCGATGGCCTTGCCGCAGACATGGTTTACTGCGTGGGCCAAGATATAGACGGATTCATCTGGATAGGTACGGCCAATGGCTTGAACCGTTTCGATGGTTCTAGCTTTAGGAAGATGTATGGATATGAATCAAAGCCTGTAGACGGAGAAACCTTAACTAACAACATCATTAAGGCCATCCTTTTTGATCACCTCGGTGATCTCTGGGTGGGCACCCAAGGAGGAGGACTTAATCGAATCAAATATGCAACGGAAGCTATTTCCTCTTTTCAAGTAGCGAGCCCTGAAGGCCAACGGCTTACTCACGATGAAGTGCTCTGCCTTGAGGAAGACTCTCAGGGAAATATTTGGATCGGTACTGAAAACGGCATTAATATCTGGGAGCGAAGTACAGGAAAAATCTACCAACATTTGCCAGATCCCGGAAATCCTTACGGCCTTTTAAGACCAGGCATTCTAAGGATCAAAAAAGGTCTAGGAAATGATCTCTGGATAAGTTCTTGGGATGGAATTGTTCATAAAGTCGTCTCCCCTCCTAGTGGTGGGGACTTAGCTAACCTTTGCTTCGAACGATTGCCTCACAAGGATTTAAGCCGCAATTACCCTCCTGATGCAGCCGTTTGGGGATTAGAAATAGATCGCAATGGAGGGGTATGGGCTGGTACTTTTGGGATGGGTCCCATGTATCGGGGTCCACAGGATAGTACCTGGCACCGCTTTTCCAAAGAATTAGAGCCTTCTCTCGGGAGAATTGTTTTCGACATTGCGGAAGACCCCTGGGGTCGAATTTGGGTGGGATCGACCAATGGGATCGACATTATTGATGCAAATGCCAACCCTTATGAGCTTAATTCTGATCAAGTATTGAGACTTTCGCTCATTCCTAGCGTCAGTCAATCTCTTCCTTCTAACCAGATTCGCGATATTTTCATTGATCGCGACAGCATGATTTGGGTTGCCAGTGAAGGAGGGCTTTCTAAATACGATCCAGTTATCAATAAATTTACGCCCTTCCTTGCTACAAAGGGAGAAAGCAATCCAGTACTTACCACCTCCTTTGCCAGAGATGAAACAGGATTGCTCTGGGTAGGAACTGACCGCCAAGGTATTTTCTTAATTGATGAAGAATCAGGAAACATCGAACACCTAGATCCTGAAACAAACCCATCCGTACCTTCCCAACGGATCTCATATTTGATTTACCACCAAGGCTTTATTTGGGTGGCGGACTCAAAGGGCTTGTATCAAATTGAACCCCAAAGTAGAAAAATCAGGCTGATCCCCTTGGTCAATTCACAAGGAGATAAGCTAAAAGTTATACGCCATATTCAGGTGGGCCATGAACAAGAACTCTGGCTAGCAACCCATAACGGCTTCTACAGCTACGATCTGCAGCAGCAACAACTCACCTCTTATTTTCCCGATTCAACTATTTCAGGAGCGATTCCCGATAAAAGACTCAACCACACAGAGATTGATTCAAATGGGCATTTATGGATAGGAAGCGAAAATACAGGTTTAATTCATGGCATACCCCAGCCAGAAGGAGGGTATGTATTTAAATCTTTCTTATTAGAACCCAAAGATGCCAACAGTCTTCTCAACAAGAACTACCGAGGATTAGTAGTAGATGGTGACTATATCTGGATAGGAAGTCTGGTTGGCCTACTGAGATTTGACCGCTATACTGAGGAGTTCAAAACCTATGGCTTAGAAAATGGCCTTTTTAGCCCTTATCAAAGCAATATCATCATCGATAGGTGGGGAAAAATTTGGTCAGCGACAAATCCAGGCATCTCCTGTTTCAACTTCAATCAAGAGTTCTTCACCGTCTATGGAGGGGCACAAGGAATAAAAAGCATCAATCACTACGATGGGGGATCTTATCAAGACCCCAATGGTTTTCTATATTTTGGGGGAGATAATGGTTTTGTCAGGTTTAACCCAGAAGAATCAAACCGTTTATTTCCAGTACCGAAAATCATGCTCGATGGCTTAAGGATAGGAAACGATCGAGTGGTGGCGGGCGAAGTTGATAAAATATTGGGCGAGCCCATATTGCAGAAACGTCTTTCTCAGAATCGGTCGATCACTTTATCTTATCAACATAAAGTGGTAAGCTTTGACTTTGCTATTCAGAACTATCGCTTCCCAAAACAAGGTAAACTTGCTTACCGCCTAAGAGGGCTTAGTGATGAATGGACCGAAGGCCATTTTGAACGATCCGTCACATACACCAATCTTCAACCTGGCACTTACTTCCTTGACCTCAAGGCTAGTAACCACGAGGGGCGGTGGAACGAAGCTTTTGAACCTTTAGTCATCAAGATACTTCCTCCTTTTTGGCAAACTTGGTATTTTCGATTGGGTATGCTCTGGCTCAGTCTATTAGGGGCTTACCTTTTGTATAATTACCGGACTCGACAGATAAAGAATCAAAATCGACGCCTTTTACAGCGAGTCAAAGATAGAACCCAAGCATTGGCTGCTGCCAAGGAGAAGGAAACAGCCGCTCGAGAAGAAGCTGAAGAAGCGAACCGAGCCAAAAGCGAATTTCTCGCCAATATGTCTCATGAGATCCGAACTCCCATGAATGGGGTATTAGGTATGGCCGAACTGCTGGAAGGGGAACACCTTAGTTCAGAACAGGCTGAATACGTCCAAAGCATTCGCAGAAGTGGTGAAAATCTGCTAGGCATCATTAACGATATACTTGACTTCTCGAAAATAGAATCAGGAAAGCTGGTACTGGAACAGGTCTCCTTCCCTTTGCTGGGCTTAATAGAGGACGTACTTGATATTTTTGGAGCTAAACTGAATGATAAGGAAGTAGAACTCCTCTACTATATTTCCCCAGATACGCCCGCCCACATTACAGGAGATCCTCTTCGATTGAGACAGATCTTGATTAACCTGGTCGGCAATGCCATCAAATTTACTCATAGAGGAGAGATCCTGGTGATTGTTAAACCTTGTCCTAATCAACATCAGCACCTCCATATCGAGGTAAAGGATTCTGGGATCGGTATCCCGAAGGAAAAACAGGCGGGTCTCTTCGAAGCCTTTACCCAGGTAGATGCGTCTACCACCAAAAAATATGGAGGCACAGGGCTAGGACTAGCCATTTCGGCACAGTTGGTCAGGCTTATGGGGGGACAATTAGGCGTTGAAAGTACCATTGGGGAAGGTTCTAGCTTCCACTTTAGCATCCCCTGTCTGAGTGGTTCATCCATCTTAACAGAAGACATTTTCCAGAGTGAATATGAAGCTCAATTTCCTCGTAAGAGAATTTTGATCGCTACGGCCAACTCTCACCTTAGAAGCATCCTGGGAACCCATCTTAAACGTACTGGTGCCCATATCGTAGAAGTAGAAACTGGAAATGAGGTAAAAAACGAACTTTGGCAACGAGATCCTTATGACCTGCTGATCTGTGATTTACACCTTTCCGGCTACGATGGACAAACTCTTGCCGAATACCTCAAAGCAGCTGAAGTGGCTACTTCAGTCATTCTACTCACCAGCATGAGCGGCATCAAACCCATGAAGGAAACAGGACTGTTTCATGCCGTTTTGGGTAAACCCTTCCGCTACCAGAGTCTGATGCGCTGCTTAGGCCAAGCCCTCAAACCCGCAAATCCCGAACAAGAAACTTCCTCTGACCAGGCCACCAAAATGCCCAGCTTACAACATGCCTTGGGTAACACCAGAATTCTATTGGTAGAAGATAACCGGGTAAATCAAAAGCTGGCTATTCGAATGCTAAACAAACTTGGCTATACCGCGGACTTGGCCGTCAATGGACGGGAAGCGGTAGAGTTGGTACAACAGCAGACTTATGATGTGGTTTTTATGGACGTTCAAATGCCGGAACTAGATGGCATTTCTGCTACCCGCCAGATTAGGTCTATGCTGACAGAAGTACAGCAGCCGATCATCATCGCCATGACGGCCAATGCCATGGAAGGAGATAGAGAAAAATGTCTCTCAGCGGGCATGAACGATTACCTTAGCAAACCCTTTCGGATGGCTGCTCTTGCGGAGAAACTTACCCAATATGGGAGCTTCAAAGAGAATTTTTCTTCTTCAAA
>CAZFPQ010000071.1:0-27547 GCA_964521065.1 uncultured Bacteroidia bacterium
ATACCCCGGACCTTCCCCCGCTGGAAATAGACCCCTTACTTCTGGATGCATAAAGGTATCTGGGTCTCGGGGCACCTTGACGGGAGAGGAAGTGCGAGATTCCACCCCTACTACCACCGCTTCCTGAGTGAGATAACCCTTTAGCTTTTGTCCAAAGGCCTTAAATCCTCCCTTTAGTCGGTGGTGGATAAATGGAGGGAGAACTTCGGAGAAATCGGCAGCCCTTAATCCTGGTAAGTAGGAGCAGTCAGGCAGTGAATTCGAGACCTTGCCCTTTACGAAATCACTCAACCGCGCCGCAGGGGCTACTTGTTTTCCATTGCCTGCAACAAAAGCTTTTTGCTCGATTTGAGCTTGGAACCGCATGGCTCGCAATGGGTCTTCACGCTTGCCCCCAAAGTCTTGGGGCTGCAGTTCCACCACCATGCCAGAGTTGGCATAGGGAGAATTGCGCTTGGAAGGACTCCAGCCATTGACCACCACTTCTCCTTCTGAAGTAGCGGCTGGGCAGATGATGCCGCCAGGGCACATGCAAAAAGAATACACCCCACGTTGCTTGACCTGCTGCACCAAGCTGTAACTGGCCGCGGGTAAAGCTGGATGACGTGCTCCTCGGCTGTGATATTGGATCTGATCAATCAAAGCTTGAGGGTGCTCTACCCGTAAACCCAGGGCAAAGGGTTTGGCTTCGATGGCAATGCCGCTTTGGTAGAGTTGCTCGAAGATATCTCGAGCCGAATGCCCTGTAGCTAGCAAGACTGCTTTTACGGGCCACAGCTCTTTATCATTGACTCGGAGTCCCGTTAGTCGATTATGCTGTACTTCAAAACCTGTTACGCGATGCTCGAAGTGGACTTCCCCGCCGCATTCAATGATGGCCTCTCGCATGGCCTGAATGATGGCCGGGAGTTTATTGGTACCAATGTGTGGATGAGCGTCTACCAAGATTTCTGGAGTAGCGCCAAATTGGACGAGAATTTCTAGGACTTTACGGGTATCCCCTCGCTTGGTAGAGCGGGTGTAGAGCTTGCCATCAGAGAAAGTTCCCGCTCCTCCTTCACCAAAACAGTAGTTACTATTTTCATTTACCAGCCCATCTCGGGTAAGTTTGGCTAAATCTCTTCGACGAGGCCTGACCGCTTTGCCACGTTCAAGAACCACAGGCTTGAATCCCTGCTGGATCAATTCTAGGGCGGCAAATATGCCCGCAGGACCAAACCCTACTATGTGAACAGGTGGAGCTTGGCTGACGTCTTGGAGGTCTAGTGGAGGGAGCTGGGTGGGTTCATAGATTTCATCTACCCAGGCTCGAACCCGGAGCACAAACTTGGGTTGGCGCCCCCGTGCGTCAACAGACCTTCGTAAGGTCTCCACCTTGGTGAGCCGCTGGGGAGTGACGCCGATTTTTTTTGCAACCACACCTTCTAAGTGGGCCAACTGATCTGGATGAATCTGTATGTTGAGGTCTTGAGGCAATCGCTAAAGTGTTTGATTTCGGTAAAGCCTGACAAAATTAGGTATTTAGCTTAGGAATCGAGGAAAACTTTCCCTTGAGTGAGAAGTTCGGCTATTTTGCAGGGGTTTAGCCTTGGTTAGGTGGAACTAGAGAATTGTTATATGGTAAAAGTTTGGTCGATTTGCATGTTGTTAGGCCTTTTTGTGGCCTGTACCCCCGTCTATGATCTCCAAGAGGTAGAGTATGATGGGCCTTATTTATTAGATGAGGAAGTTGAAAACAAAGTAGATCAAAGTGAAGAATCTTGGCGCTTTCAGTCTGCGGCTACCGATTATGCTGAAAAAGGAAATTATTCTCAATCACTGATAGCGTGGGACCAAGATTATTTGGATCGAACCCCCGAACTTAATCTAGAAGAGCTAGCCAATGACAGCCTGTCCTTTTTTGAGTCCTATCAAGCTCGTCGCGCATTGCCTTATATCCTAGAACTTGCCAAAGATCGACGTATCGTGATCATTAACGAGGCGCACCATCTCCCCAAAGCCAGGGTTTTTACACGCAGTTTGTTGGATGGGCTCAAGGACCTGGGCTTTCGCCATTTGGGTTTAGAGGCGCTTAGCCACGCAGACAGCAGCATCAATGAGAGAGGTTTTCCTGTCCAAAAAACTGGATTCTATACCCGAGAACCCCAATTCGGCAACCTGTTGAGAGATGCCATGCAGATGGGCTTTCAGCTATTCCCCTATGAGGCTCAAGGAGGGGAAAATGGGCGAGAAAGAGAGCTCGCTCAGGCCACTCAAATTGCTGCATATTTGGAGACTCACCCAGAAGCAAAGGTGTTGATTCACTGTGGATATGCTCATGCTTACAAAGGTAACTATCCAGCATGGGAAAAGGCCATGGCCGGGCGCCTACAAGAGATGACGGGGATTGAGCCGCTTTGTATCGATCAGCAAGCTTATCGAGAGCGAAGTGAAAAGAGATTTGAAGCAAAAGATTATCGCTTTCAGCACTTGGCCTTTCCCACGGTCTATCTGGATTCTTTAGGGCAAAGCTTTAAGCTACCTAACAACGCAGATTTTGTCGATGTGGTCGTGTTTCACGAGCGTACAGAATGGAGAGAGGGGCGGCCTCAATGGATTTTTGGGCAGAAGTATCAACCCGTCACCCTAGACCTATCCACGGTAGAAATGGAACCCCCCTTTTTGGTGGGGGCCTTCCTGAAAAAAGAGGGAATTCAGTCTTCCATACCCATCGACCTGATGGAGGTCAAAGAAAAAGGAAAAGTATTGCTGAGTTTGTCCAGAGGGCAATACATCATTGTTTTATCTAGCCAAACCCAGGGCCTTGCCTTTGATTTTTCGGTGAATTAAGGAGAGAGAACAATTCCAAGCCATAAAGGTTGAAAAGGGCAATCAAGCAATGGTTAACCTTCAGCTATGAGACCTAAGCCCATCAAACCCAAAGCTGGCCAAGAATCAGTTTGGGATTATCCACGTCCTCCTCGCGTAGAAGCTAGCAACAAGCATGTGCGCGTAATATTTAATGGAACAATCATCGTTGACAGCAATCGAGCCGTTAGGGTGCTCGAAACCTCTCATCCTCCGGTATTCTATCTGCCATTTGAAGATGTGAAAATGGATTATTTCCAAGAGTTAAGCCCTCGGAAAGACACCTATTGCGAGTTCAAAGGAATGGCACGTTACTTTGACTTGAGGGTAGGGGAGATGAGTTCTCAAGCGGTGGCCTGGACCTATCCCAACCCGGTCAGGGGTTTTGAGTCGCTCAAAGGCTGCCTCGCCTTATACCCTGGACGGATGGAGGCTTGCTATCTCAATGATGAATTGGTTCAAGCTCAAGCTGGAGACTTCTATGGAGGTTGGATTACCTCTGACATTGTGGGTCCCTTCAAAGGAGAAGCCGGAACTTGGGGGTGGTGACGTTACCTTGGGGTAGAGGGAAGGGACATGTTTCGCGGTATGATGAGGGAGAGGGAGTTAGAGGCGTGGAAAAGTGAATGCGTGAAGCCCACAAGCCTGTAACCTCAAGCCTGTGAAATGGGTAATCGCAGCGTAAAAGTACTTCCTTGTCCTTCTTGACTGTCCAATTCAACCCTTCCTTGATGCCGTCGCATGACTTCAGCTACGTAGCTCAAACCCAAACCATGCCCTTTTACGTCATGGCGATCTCCCGTTGGGACCCGAAAAAACTTATCAAAGATTTTTTCTTGATAGGATTTGGGAATGCCTAGGCCTTGGTCAGTCACGGAAATGTTGATTTCTCCATTATCCCGGCCAAGGTTTAAGCTGATTTTCGGATGGCGGGGAGAATATTTTAGGGCATTGTCAATTAAGTTAAATACGACGCTGCTAAGGTGGAGGCGATCCGCGACCAAGTGAAAGTCTCCCTCTTCGATATTCAGATTCACCTGAGCTTGGTGCTTTTGAAATTGGAGTTGCATGGTTGCGACAATGCTGCTGAGCAATTGACTGACGTCGATTTTTTCCAAGCGCAACTCCATTTTTTCCCTTTCAAAAAGGGACATTTTCAATACCCGGTCCACCAGTAAGGTGAGTCGATCCAGCTCTTGTTTGGAGATGTCTAGGTATTCCCTCGTACGCTGCAAATCTTCGAGCGCATCAAAGTTTTGCATGGCCTCCAAGGCAACACGAACGGTGGTGATGGGAGTTTTAAGTTCGTGCGTAACGTTGGCAATAAAGTCATTTTTAAGCCGAGTCAGCCTTCGCTGCTGACGGAGGCTGCGCCAGGTGAACCAGAAGGCCAATACCACGCTCGCGAAAAGCAATACGCCAAACAAGACCTCTGCCCACATTTCTTTAAATAGATATAACCTAGGTTCTGGAAAGTGAAGGGCAAAAGCTTGGCCACTAGGGGTATCAGTGTACGTTTTGCTGAGTAGCCCAATGTAGGTAGAGCTGCTATCTACCAAAATAAGTCTATGCTGAGTAGGGAATTCCAAGGTGGAAAAGCTTCTTTCCAAGGTAGCATACAAACGCTCAGCTTGACTAGGAGCCTGTATGCTGTCGGAAGGTCGAATGAAGATGGAAACCATGCCACTAGCCCCATCTTCCGCTTTGGGTTCCTGCCTAAACACCCATCGATTGAGGCTGGCTTTGGCCTTGATTTTTGAGCTATCTGGGTCAGCGAAAACCCTTCCTTTGATCAGTTCTTCTAGTTGGGTTTCTTGGCTATCAGTCTGAAACCTCAATCGCTCGGGAAAACGCGGGGAGTCAGAGCTTGATTGATTGGTAAGATCAATGCTGATGAAGATGTTGGTGTCTGGCTCTGCTTCTTCGTGAACTTCTACGGTATTAACGTCTTCTACCCTGAACCCTAAGGTGGTTTTTCGCTCGGGCTTGTCGGTCAGAGAAACCTGCCAAGGAGCCTGAAGAAACATGGCTTCCAACAAAGAATCCTTCACCTGATCTACCACCTGTACCAGTGCGTAGTTGGCTTGCTGTTTTAGACTCAGCTCCTTCTCTCTATACACTTGATTTAGCCACAGGCTTTCAAAGCCTAAGAGTAGGATCAAGCTCAATGACATCAAGAGCAGGGGAAGAAGATTTTTCTGCTTCATGCTTCAATCTACTTGGTCAATCGACTGATTCAAAGGCTTTTAACCTAAATTAACATCCTTTCACTGTTTTTGTATGTGTCTATCCGCAAGGTCAATGCTTACTTGGTCCCCAATCTTCAGTTCACTTTGGTGTGGAACCGATATTAGTTGGTTTCCTATACTTAACCATGTCTTATCCCTTTCGAGGGAATGCTTAACCACTATGGCAAGAAGTGTTGATGCACTAGGCCCTTCCCCTTCGGTTTTTAGGTCTCTGATTTTTCCTCTTTCGAGCTGTATAGCTCGGTCCGCCATAAACAAGACTTCCTGGGCGGAGTGACTTACCAAAATGGTGGTGACTCCGGATTCCTTGATCCAGTAATGAAGTTTTTGCTGAAGTTCTATTCTCAGTGTGTGATCCTGTGCGCTTAGGGGCTCGTCTAGCAACAGCAACTGTGGTTTTCTAATCATGGCCCTTGCGAGCGCCACACGCTGTTTTTGTCCCCCAGAAAGCTGATGCGGATAGGCCTTGCTCAGCTCAACTAACCCCATTTTTTCCAGGTAAACGGTGACCAAGTCCGTAGCTTGACCCTTGCTTTGTGCATATTGTAAATTTTGAATCACCGAAAAGTGGGGGAATAGGGTGGGCTGCTGAAAGACCATGCCAATCGGTCGTCGCCGGGGGTTGAGCATAGTTCCAGTCTGACCCCGGTACCAGTATTCTTCACCTACTCTGATGAATCCATCATCTGGTGCCATCAAGCCAGCAAGCATACGCAGTAGGCTGCTTTTTCCAGCCCCACTAGCTCCCATTAGACCCAAAATTTCCCCAGCCGCAAGCTCGAGTTGAATGTCTAGGTTCAAAAGGCCATCTGACCCTTGTAACCGCTTCTTGAGATGGAGCTTGATATCTTGCTTCGAAACTTCGCTCATGGGAAGGCTGTTTTGCCTCGGTTTATGCCAAAAACCAAAATGAGAAGGATTAAAGATAGTCCCAAAAGTATCAGGGCATAAGCGTCAGCTTCTGGATAGCGCATGGCCTCTACTTCTTGATATATGGCAATAGAAGCTACTCGGGTAGATCCGGGCAAATTTCCCCCAATCATCAAAACTACCCCAAACTCTCCTAAAGTGTGTGCGAAACTCAAAATCAGGCCTGCTAAGATGGATCCTTTCACATTGGGGAGAAGGATGCGAAAAAAGAAGTTTGGTCTGGATTTGCCAAGAGTCAATGCCGCCTCGGTGTATTGATAAGGAAACTGCTCTAAGGCAGATATGATGGGGCTGATCATGAATGGCAAACTAAACACCACCGAACCTATGACGAGCCCTCCAAAGCTGAATATTAAGGAGTAGCCAAGCCATTCTTGGCTCATTTGTCCAATCATGCCCTCAGGTCGAAAGGCCAAGAGGAGATAGTATCCCAATACTGTAGGGGGAAGAACCAAGGGCAGGCTCAGAAAGGCTTTAAAGATAGGCTTGAGCCGTGAACGTGAAAAATGTAGACCATATAGCAGCGGCAGGCTGACCAACAAAAGCAATAGGCTGGTAACCAATGCCAATTTGAGGCTCAAAAATATGGGCGTCCAGTCCATCGTTTAATCCCAGGCTGGAGCAAAATCGGGGTTCACCAAACGACGGTTTTGGGCGGTAAGACCATCTAAACGGGCTCGATCTTCCTCAGTTAACTTGAAATTGAACACCTCTAGATTGCTGCGCATGCGAGCCAAGTTGCTACTCCTCGGAATGGCCAGTACCTCGTCCTGTTCGATCAGCCACCTAAGGGCGATTTGTGCTGGGGTTTTGCCGTGTGCATCAGCAATATCCAAAATAGTGGAGTCTTCCATGACCTTACCCTGAGCCAAGGGGGAATAGGCCGTGAGAGACATTTGCTGCGCTTGCAAAAATCCTAGTAGGGGACTTTGATCCAAGAAAGGATGATACTCCACTTGGTTGTTGATGATCTCGGCTCCCATCTCCATGGCCGTAATCAGGTGGTCCATGGGGAAATTGCTTACTCCGATAGCCCGGCAATATTCTCGATCTTGGGCTTTGATTAGGTTCATAACGGCTTCCTCTACCGATACTTCTGGACTGGGCCAGTGAATCAACAAGAGGTCTACGTAATCCAGTCCCAGCTTATCTAAACTGGCTTCAACGGAGCGCAGAAATTTCCCTTCAGCTAATTCGGTATGCCATACCTTGGTGGTCACCCATACGTCGTCCCGGTCTACCGATGAGCGCCGCAGAGCGGTACCAATCTCGGTTTCATTGCCGTACATCTGAGCCGTATCGATGTGGCGATAGCCCATCTCCAGGGCTTGCTCTACCAAGAGTGAGGCTTCTTTGCCTTGTAACTTATATGTGCCTAGTCCCAATTGGGGGATGACGTAATGGCGAACTTGTAGGTACTGCATGATTCCATTGCTTTGCTATAGGTCCGCGCCTAGCGTTTTAATAGTTGGTTTTCTACCAGTGGAGTGTCGCCTGTGGCGGGCCTTACTTTTTGAGCGCAAAAAGTAAGCAAAAACGCTCGAAATCCCAGGCCAAACACAGGCCGCCCCGACCGCCGGATTTCGACCCAATCCGCCTTGATAATTATCCAGCCTAGTTTTAAAGCTACTTAGGAATGCGAAAAAAATAACATGTCTCTTTTGTGTAGGAATTTTGTTCCAGATCAAAGAAGGTAAGTCGACCTTAGCGAGTCGAAGATTCCGACCTGTCGGAGCTAAGGTGCGAAGCGATGGGATTAAGGGGCTCACTGCTGAGCCCGTGACGAAGAGATGAGGCAAAAGGCCAAGCAAAAAGGCATAACTTATTTTTTGAGTGTTCCCTAAGTTAGGCTTCTCGTTCTGAGGGGTTTCCAACCCCGAGCATGCTAACCTCACCGCCTCCATGAGGGGGGAGGTCCAACCTTGCATCGAAAAACTAATTATCAGCTTTCCATTTGCTTCCCTAGAGCAAAAAGCTACGTTTTCAAGCCCATGTACCCAAGAAAGAGGGGAGTGATGCAACTCTAGTCAGTGCTCCCCACCCTGATAAATCCACATGGCTTGTGTTTGACCCGCGGGTTCAAAACCCATCTTTTCATAGAAAGGGACAGCCTCTTGATCTGCGGTAAGCATGTGCATGTGAAAGCCCCGATAGACTTCTTTCATCTTTTCCATGATCATTTTTCCGATGCCTTTGCCGTGATGCTCAGGGTGTACCAACAAGTGAGGATAGTAAACTACTAAGTGTCCATCAGAAATGGCGTTGCCTAGGCCCAGCAAGTCCTTCCCTCCCCAGGCCAAAACGAGGGTATGTGAGTTGATTAATGCTTGGTACAATTGCTCTGGCTTTTGGGCCGCACTCCATCCGTTAGCGGTGTAGAGATCTATCATTTGCTGCTGAGGCAGTTTTCGGTCCAATGAAAGGTGAATTCTCATGCGGGGTTAAATATGATTATTGAAAAATAGACGGGGTTTTTGTCTTAATTCGTTGATAGCTAGTGCTTAAGTGTTGGTTGTGTCCTCAAAATGTCGGACCCTTCTCAGGATCGGTCGATGATTTTGGTGATGTGGTTTCCTGTAAAATGGAATACCGATTGGCCCTTTAGACGAAGTACTTGACCCGCTTGCAGTCCATTGGGTAAATCCGCGGCTAAGACTGCATAGTAAGATATGTGAACCGTGACCACATTTTCATCGAAGCTCCATTCCACTGCAGTTTGTTCACGGGACCGAAATAGGTCCATGGCCGCCTCAGCTTGTTGCCTAAATGCAGCTAATCCCTCAGTATGATGGGTCAGCGTACCCTGGCTGTAGTGTTGAAATATGACATCCTGGGCCAAGGGTCCTAACATGCCATTGAGATCAAATTGATTGTAAGCTCGCAGGTAAGATTCAATTTGGCTTTTTTTGCTCTTGTCCATGGGCTATAGATGTTAATTGGATGAGGAAGCTATGATGTGAAATTTTAAAAAAATAAAAGCCGACCTCGCTATGAGGCCGGCCATTAGTGACTTTATATGTCTTTCTTTACTGGACCCCACTACCTTCTCGTTCGACCAATTTGATCGATGCTGAGTTGATGCAAAATCGGAGCTGTCCTTTAGGGCCATCATCAAATACGTGCCCTTGATGTGCGTCACACACATTGCACATCACCTCGACCCTGACCATGCCGAAGCTGCGGTCCATCTCATATTTAATCACGTTGTCAGACACGGGCTCGGTGAAACTTGGCCAACCAGTACCGGATTCAAACTTAAGGCGGGAATCATACAAGGGAGTCCCACAGCATTTACAAGCGTATAAGCCAGGAGTGTGGGCGCTGCAATAGGCACCGGTGAAAGCCCGTTCCGTTCCCTTTTGGCGAGTGATGTAATACTCCTCAGGGGTAAGTATGGCTTTCCACTCCGCATCACTTTTTTCTACTCTGCGTGGAGGCGCCGGGCTGCCATGCTGGGCATAGCGAAGTACGTCAGTCCAATTCATAAGTGTATGTATAATCTATCTCTATATAGGGATGGGCGGGGTTTGAAATTATACAATAGCTTAAGATATTAAACCCTTTCATCCAGCCTTACAAACGCTGATACTTCCCTAAGGTTTTGTGATAAATGTCGGGTTTAAGACAGTGGGAAAAATTCCTTTCCAAAACCCATCAGACCCGTACCCCCGCCGCTATGAATGATTAATACCGGCCCCTCTAAAGAACCTTTCCTAATGGCCTGTTCGGCGGTGAAAAATAGCTTGGCTGTATACACTGGGTCAAGCAAAAGGCCATGTTTTCTGGCTGATTCTACGATGTATCGCCGAATACTTGCGTTGCTAGCTCCAAATGCCTTAGCAGTAGCCGGGAGATGGCAAGTAAGTTGGTTAGCTGCTTCAAATGGCTGGGGAAAGTGAAATTCGGCGGACCATGTTCTTAGCTGATCATATTGAGCCAAGAAAAAGGCCTCATCGCCTGCTGTTAGCACCACGTGGGTGCTTGACCCAGGTTGCAGCCATTGGCGTATGCCCACTAAAACCCCAGCCATGAAGGATGTACCAGAATCAATGAAAACGTGGCGAAAGCATTGCCCTAATTTCTCTTCCTGACGTGTAATTTCGAGCCCGAGTGTGGCGGCGCCAAATATAGCTTGAGGGTGGCTGCCTCCTTCTGGAATTACCCATGATTTGGGGTTTTCATGCTGGGCTAAATCCCAAACCTTTGGCCAGTCTAGGTCAGAGACCCAGCGAACTTGATCAGGAGCAATCAGGAGCTCACGCAGTAAGGCATTGCCGTGTTGGATGGGGGAGGAGCTCTCCTTGATGTAGGCCTTAAATGGCAGACGATGCTCCCTGAGCAACTGGCTAAAGCTTGCTAGGTGATTACTCATGGCGCCACCGATCAGAATGATAGGCCCTGCCTGCCGTTTCAATAGCCAAGGCAGCAAAGAGGCATACTTCCTTTTTTTGCAGCCAGAGATGCCAAATCCGCTTTCGTCTTCGCGTTTGACCCAGGTTTGAATGCTTGTGTTACCAAAGTCTTGTAGCAGTTGAATCCGGGTGGATGTGAGTAGGTCTGCCTGACAACGAGCAAGCAGAAAATCAGAAAGATCCTCTAAGGTTTTTTTAGGCAAAGCCAATAAAATTTTTCTTATCTTAGAAAGATAGGCTTTTCCAAGATCCTTCCTTCTATCTGTGTGAATTTTCTCTATCTTTGGAACGAAAATTCACCTCTCATGACCCTTATTTCCTCGATTTCGGGCACCCGTGGCACCATAGGCGGGCCTGCAGGCGAAAATCTCACCCCCATTGATATCGTTCAGTTTGCCGCTGCTTACGGCACTTGGCTTACATTTAAGTCAGATCAGCGTACAGTAGTGCTGGGGCGGGATGCACGGCCTTCTGGTAGCATGGTGCATTCCTTGGTGTCTGGTACCCTGATTGGGTTGGGCTTTACGGTCATTGATGTGGGTGTCTCCACCACTCCTACCGTTGAAATGGCGGTACCCCATCATCAAGCTGCAGGAGGTATTATTCTCACCGCTTCCCACAATCCCGTTGAGTGGAATGCACTCAAATTGCTCAATCATAAGGGGGAATTTGTGACCCGTAAGGACGGCTTGGAGATTCTAGAAATATTGGAAAACGGTTATTACCGTTTCTCAGATGTGAAAGACTTGGGCATGCTGCGACCGGTGGAAGATGCCGTAGATTTTCACATCGAAAAGATCCTTCAAATTCCGCTGGTAGACCGTTATGCCATTGGGAAAGCCAAACTCAAAATCGTCGTAGATGGCGTTAATAGCAGCGGAGGGATATTTGTTCCGCAGTTATTGAGGACGCTAGGTGTAGAAGATATCGTTGAGATCAACTGTACCCCCACGGGCTGGTTTAGCCACAATCCCGAACCGCTTGCAGCTAATCTGACGGATCTGTGCACCAAAATCAAGGAGGAAGGAGCCGATCTGGGCATTGCGGTAGATCCTGACGTAGATCGCTTGGTATTTGTGGACAATGAAGGCCAAATGTTTGGCGAAGAATACACCATAGTGGCCGTGGCGGATTACGTCTTGAGCCTGACCAAAAGTGCAGTGGTGACCAATTTATCCAGCAGCCGCGCCATGCGTGATGTGGCTGAGCGCCATGGCTGCCGCTATTATGCTTCTGCCGTAGGCGAAGTCAACGTTGTCGAGATCATGAAGCGGACCGATGCCCTGATTGGTGGAGAAGGAAATGGAGGGGTCATTTATCAGCCTCTTCATTACGGGCGAGATGCGTTGGTCGGGATTGCCCTTTTTCTATCACACTTGGTGAAGAGTGGGAAAACGGCATCAGAGCTTAGAGCCACTTATCCAAACTATTTCATGGCCAAGCGCAAAATCAACCTGACGGAAGGGCTAGATATAGATGCGCTCCTCGCGAGCTTCAAAGAAAAATATGCCGATGAGGAAGTCAATGATATTGACGGAGTAAAGGTAGACTTTGAAAGCTCCTGGGTTCATTTGCGTAAATCTAACACCGAGCCCATCATCAGGGTTTATACGGAAGCCCCAACCCAAGCTGAAGCGGATCAATTGGCCGAGCGTATCATCAACGAGGTCAATGGCATGATCTAATTGGAACTTGACCTGTGGGCCTTCTAGATTCTACTCTGTTCTTAAACTCCGTATCTATAGGCTTTCTTGGCGCGCGGAAATGACTCGTTAATCACCTGACAGGGTGCCGATTTTTAAGTCCCAAACCTCCAAATGAATCTTCATGGGAAAGCGTTCAGAACAGTTGAGTTCTAGTCAGATAGAATTCATTCAGACTCAGCACATGTTTTTTGTCGCTACTGCAGCGCCAGAAGGCCGAATCAATCTCTCTCCCAAAGGAATGGACACCTTGCGGGTGATCAATCCCACTGAAATTACTTGGCTGAACTTAACTGGATCTGGTAATGAGACTGCTGCCCATATCGAATCCACTCCTCGGATGACCATGATGTGGTGCGCGTTTGAAGGACGGCCGCTGATATTAAGGGCTTATGGGGAGGCAAAACTTATCGATGCTTCACATCCCCGTTGGTCCACTTTCATGGAGACCTTTCCATCCTTACCAGGTGCCCGGCAAATAATTACCCTGAAAATTGACTTGGTTCAAAGCTCTTGCGGGATGGGAGTTCCCTTTTATGACTATCAAGGTGAGCGAGATGGCCTGATTAAATGGGCCAATCAGAAGGGGGAAGTTGGGGTGAAGGAATATAGGGATCAAAAAAATCGCCTATCCTTAGACGGAAAATCTATCCACTCCTACTGAGGAAATTTGAATGGGTACCCCGTCATATGTCAAAAGCTCATATATTGAGCATCATATTTAATGGCGAGCGTGATCCCATATTTTACCCCTACCTATGACCTCTACACCCATTGGGATCCGCCCCAAATGGGTAGCCTGGTTTGGGTCTTGCCGCCTAACCTTAACCTTATTCGCTATGCCGGTAGCCACACAGTTGACCGATGAACAGGTAGAACGCCTGATTCGAATTAGCAAAGAAAAGCCGCTGATCCCTGAAGAGTTTATTCCTTGGGACGTAGAACCCGGTCCAGACCAGTTGTTTTTACCAGAAAAGGTCGTTTCCTCTGAGGGATTGCCTTTTTATGACAAACTCAGCCCCCAACAGAAGCGTGATTTGGGCCGCCATGAAATGGTCCAAGTAATGTATTCTTATGCTTGGTCAGAAGGCTTGTTCTGTCTCTTCATCAATCGCCACATTCTCGACCTGTCGCCTGATACCTTGGAGTATCGCTTTTTGGTTCGGGAACTGATTGAGGAGTTTCGCCACCAGGATATGTTTGCCAACGCAATTGATAAGCTGGAGGGCAAACCAATCCTACCCGGGCGTCAGCATCGGTTTTGGGGGAAAATGACCGTCAAATACCTTCCCGCAGCCTGGGTCTTCATGTCAGGGCTTTCTGTAGAGCTGATTACGGATGTCTATGGCAAGATGATTCGTCGAGATAAGCAAGTGTATGAAGTATTGAGAAAGGTTTCGGAGTTGCACCACATCGAAGAAGGGCGGCACATCGTATTTACCCAGGCTTGGCTCAATCAGTATACCGCCAAAGCCAACTTGATCCAGCGAAGTTGGTACAGCATCATTGTGATGTTTAACATTTTTTTCATGCGGACTTTGTACGTCAAGCAGGAAATTTTTGAGCGAATAGGTGCTGAAAACCCCCAAGAGTGCTATCGCCAAGCCCGGAAGCATTTCAAGCAACGTTTCGCAGATGTATGCCTGAAAGAAGCGATTGAATTTGTGGACAGTTGGCGTGGTTTCAATGCCATCACCCGCCCCCTTTGGCGCTGGTTTTTAGCCGCAAAAGTATGAATCGAACCTATATCAAAGACCTTGCGGTATACTTGCCTGAGCGGGTCGTGGATAATGAAGAGGTAGAAGCCCGCATTAACCGGGCTTCTACCTTGATGCCTGCCGGAGTGCTTCAAAAGCTGTTTGGTAGCCAGGAGCGCCGGCAAGCCGAGCCGGATGAGCAAGTCTCTGACTTGGCAGCAAAAGCGGCTTGTGAACTGCTTCATCGGAATCCAGGAGAAGAAATCGACTTCCTAATCTTCGCTTCCGCCTGCAGCGATCTGATCGAACCGGCTACGGCCAATATCGTGCAACACAAGCTAAAACTAAGTTGTCCAGCGATGGACATGAAAAACGCCTGTAACAGCTTTGTCTCAGCCATGATGGCAGCCGATGCCATGATACAGGCAGGCTTCTACCGCCGGATTTTGGTGGTGAGTGGAGAAAAGCCCAGTGACAGCATTAACTACCAGGTTCGCGACTTGACGCACCTTAAAAGGGCATTGGCCGCTTTTACCTTGGGAGATGCGGGTGCGGCGGTGATTCTGGAAGCCAGCCCTGATGAATCCGGCATCGTCTTCCAAAAGTTCGTCACCGCAGGACAACATTGGCCCCTCTGCACCATCCAAGGAGGGGGATCTATGTACCCCCATGATGCCAGTAAGAATTACTTTGAAGGCCATACCGCAAAGCTCAAGGATGTATTGGTTCACGAAACCGAGCACCTGTTTGAGGAGTGTTTACAAGGGGCAAACTGGCAGCGAGAGGAGATCAAATTTATGTTTACCCATCAGGTTTCGGCAGGAACCTTCAAGGTGATTGCCCATGCGGCAGAGCTTCCTCCAGAGAGATGTGTGAGGGTATTCGAAAAATATGGCAATACCGCTTCTGCCTCCATCCCCTTGGCCTTGGATCAAGCCTTGCGCGATGGTGATTTGCATCGCGGAGACAAAATTGCGGTAGTCGGCTTAGCAGCCGGGGTCAGTGCCTCGGTTCAATTGATGATTTGGTAACCCTTCTTCTCTATTCTCTATGCCTTTGTATGACCAAGCATTGTTAGCGCCGTTGCGTGAATTTCCTTCTGACCAAGCTGCTTTGGTCAAAGGGGAAGAGAAAATATTTGCGCAGGAGATTTATTTACAAGCGCAAAGCCTGGCTCAGCATTTATTGGAGCGAGGGATGAAGGACGGAGATCGCGTTGCCATGGCCAGCAGTCCAGGCCCTGATTTCTTGGTGATCATCTACGCCATGGTCATGATCCGTGCTCAGGTGGCCATCATCGATCCTGAGATGGGGCGCGATCACTATCGCGCCAAGCTTCAGCAACTGTCTCCTACCTGGGCTTTTGTCGATAGCCGCTTGCTGCTGCTACAAGAGCATCCCATTCTGCGCTGGGCTTATTTTCGCTGGAGGAGAAAAGGGCTCTATTTTCCCCGGCAAAAGCATACCACCCATATTGCTACGGGACCACGCTTACCCTTAGTGATGCCTCATCTTACCCTACGTAGCTTATTGAGCAAACCTAAGGCACCGTCCTTAGAGATGGATCCGGGTGACGCTCCCTTTTTGATTACCTATACCTCTGGCACGGTGTCAGAGCCCAAAGGAGTCCTACACGGGTTTAAGAGCCTAGGTGAAAGCATTCAGCAGATTATCAAACTCTTGGACCCTAAACCTGGACAAAGGGTGGCGACTCACTTGCCCCACTTCATGTTGATTGGCTTGGCAGCGGGTATCCCTATTCACCTATGGGACTATGAAAAGGATGTGGATTACAAACTGGCTTTCATTCGGGATCATCAAATCACCACATTATTCGGTCCTCCCAGTGATTACTTGCCACTGATTCGGGCCTGCGAAAACAATCAATCACAGCTACCAGCCTGTTTGACTCATCTCCTTTTAGGTTCTGCCCCCGTACATGCCAGTTTTCTGCGCCGCTTGATGGCGGTATTGCCTGACCATGTGCGCATCACCGCCCTCTACGGCATGACCGAAAACCTGTTGGTGGCCACGTCAGATGGGCGGAAAAAAGCTACTTGGGAAGGACAAGGTGATCTCTTGGGGCGAGCCGCTGATGGAGTAGAGTTATCGATTGCGGAGGATGGAGAAATTATGCTGAATTCACCGCAATTGTTTCAGCGCTACTTCCACCGTGATTCTCGAGAAACTCCCCATCAAAGCGGGGATTTGGGCTATTTGAATGAAGAGGGTGAGCTGGTCTTGACTGGACGCAAGAAGGATATGATTATCCGACGTAATACCAACCTCTACCCAGGGCTATATGAACCCACGATTAATCGCATCCCTGGCGTCACTCAGGCAGTGATGATCGGAGTGTACAGCGAAGAAAAAAGTGATGAGGAGGTGTTTTTGATCGTAGAGCCTGAACCTGCACCCCAGGCACTAGATTTGGACGATCTGAAAGCCAAACTCGAATACGGTCGCTATTCCATCGATAAGGAAGCCTGGCCGGATTACATCCTCACACGTGAGTTGCCCCGCAGTGGGCGCCAAAACAAGGTGGACCGCAGGCGGTTACAAAAAGAGCTTCAAGCGGAAAGAACGCATTAGCATGGGGCTCGATTGGCAAAATCAGGTTATACTGCTTACTGGGGCCACCGGGTTCCTCGGGTTTCGAACCCTGGAGCGATTGGCCGATGAGATGGAATCAGGCAAAGTCATTGCCACGGGGCGAACCTTGAGACCTAGCCATGGGGTTTCCTCACCTAAGGTCAAGTATGAACTAGGAGACTTAGCTGACTCAGCCTTTGTGGCTAAGCTTTTCGAAGAAAACTCCATTCAGGCCATCATCCACTGTGCAGGTTTATCCTCTCCTTGGGGCAAGCAGGAGGCATTCCTGCGAGCCAATGTGCTGAGCCAACAAAATCTGATCGCGCAAGCAGGACGGCATAGGGTGAAGCGCTTTGTTTTTATTTCTTCTCCTAGCGTATGCGCTACCCATGGGGATCGCCTTGAAGTAAAAGAAAGCGATCCGCTGCCCACTCCTATTAATGAATACGCTCGAACCAAGCGTATAGCCGAGAAGTTGTTGGAGGGAACGGATCTATCTTGGATCACTTTGCGGCCCAGGGCCTTGCTTGGTCGAGGAGATACCGTGATCATGCCCAGGATCATCCAAGCTGTGGAAGAGGGCCGCTTGCGCATCTTAGGTTCAGGAAAGAACCAGGTTGATCTCACCCCAGTGAGCAATGTAGTAGATGCCATTGTCCTTAGTTTAGGAGCTATAGAGGAGGCCAGTCGGCAGATTTACCACATCTCCAATGGCGAACCTGTTTTGATGTGGGAGGCCATTGCCTACGTTTTGCAGGCACTCGGGTATCAAGTACCAAGTCGTAAGATTCCTTTGGTTCTGGCCATGGCCATAGCAGGCATCATGGAGGGCTTGGCTAAGCTTCGCCGCTCAGAGCAGGAGCCCGCCTTACTGCCCTACACCGTAAGCAGCTTAGGAAGATCATTTAGCTTGGATATACAAAAGGCTAAGACTCATTTAGGCTACCGGCCTCGGCAGGATATTTATGCGGGCATGGACGAATTTGTAGACTGGACGAAGGGCAAATAAAAAAGCGAGATCGCCAGCTGCTTCATCCTGTAGCCCAGCGATCTCGCTTCTCGAATTCTGCCTCTCAATTAATCAATCTGCTCGTCGTAGGGCATCAGCATGTACATTCCTGAACCTGGAATGCGCTGCTTGATTTTTTCTAGCTGCTGAAGTTCTTTCTGGAAAGGTACTTTTCCTTCGATCATGGATTCAGACATGGACTCCACCAGTTCTTCCATGGCACTTTTAGGTTTGGGAAGTAGGCGGAGCATGTAGTCGCTTCCAAGGCCTGCCTCTTCAGCTGCGTAGGAGATAGCTGCTTTTAGGTCACCCATTTCGTCTACCAATTGGATGCCTATGGCGGCCTTACCTGACCAAACTCGGCCTTGAGCAATCTTATCCACAGACAAGGAATCTGGGAAACCTCTTCCTTCACGAACTACGTTCAAGAAGTTTCCATAACCTTTCTCTACATAGCTCTGTAGAAGCTTCTCTTCCGCAGGGCTCATGGGGTAAAAGGGACTGGCAAAGTTGGCGGAACGATTGGTTTCTACCTCATCGAAGGTGAGGCCTATCTTTTGGTTCATGGTGGCTTGGGCATCAAATAGAACTGCAAAGATGCCAATCGAGCCAGTGATGGTATTGGGTTGGGCAAAGATGCGATCACACTTGGCCCCAATATAGTAGCCACCTGAGGCGGCAACATTACCAAAAGAAGCGATGATGGGCTTTACCTCGCTGGTGAGGCGTACTTCCTCAGCAATCAAGTCTGAAGCCAGGGCGCTTCCCCCTGGGCTGTTGATGCGGAAAACTACCGCCTTCACGTTTTTATCTTGACGGGCTTTGCGGAGTTGCTTAACCACGGTTTGAGAACCAATCACGCCATCTCCACTTTTTCCAGACTGAATAGCTCCTTCGGCAAAGATCACGGCAATACGGTTCTGAGCCAATTTGGCCTTGGAATTGGGAACCCGTAAGTATTTTTTGAAACTAAGTAAGCGGGGATTGTCGGCATCAGAGAGGTCACTGGCTTCTTTCAGTAGATCACGTACCTCCTCGTCATAAGCGATGCGGTCAATCAGACCGGTACGTTGTGCTGAGGCTCCATCGCCAAAAACAAAGTTGTCAGCCAGCTCATTAAGACGTTCTTTCGAAGTATTTCTGCTCAGGGCAACATCTTCAAGGAAAGTTGCCCAAATATCACCCAGGTAAGCGCGGGTTTGCTCCTTGGCGGGCTCGGACATGTCTTTGCGCAAATAGGGCTCTACCGCTGATTTGAAGGTTCCTACGCGAAACACTTTGGGTTCCAAATCAATCTTTTCAAACAAGCCTTTGTAAAACATGGGAGTGCTCGCTAATCCATTGAACTCCATTACTCCTTGGGGTGCCATGAAGATAGAGTCAGCGATGCTAGCGAGATAATAATTTCGTTCTGAATAGGCTTCTGCATAAGCATAAACGAATTTCCCGCTGTTTTTGAAGTCTTCCAGTGCGCTGCGAATGGCCTTGAGGTTGGCCCAGCCTGTCCCGATACCAGGGGATAAGTTGAGGAAGATGCCATCTACTCGATCGTCTACCCTTGCCTTTTCTAGGCTTTGGATGATTTGATATACCCCAAGAGGTTGGACACTGAGGCCCAAGGCGTCAAATTCTTTGAAGGAAAAAGGTGCGGGTTCCGTGCTGGCGTTTTCCACGATGGGGCCTGCTAGGCGCATTTCCAAGACGGTATGGTTACTGACGTTTACTTCTGGAGTAGAGTTGAATCGGCTGATTATCCCGGTAATGAATATAAATAGTAAGGGGATGCCAATCAGCACTGCAGCAATTACTGCGAGAAAGCTTGCGAAGAATGTTCTGAGAAACTTCATTAGTTGTTCTTTATCAGGTATATGATTCCTGTTTTCTCATGGGTCGGTGAAATAGATAAATGCTTACAGATTCCGTGATTATTTTATCATTTTTCCTAGACCCTGGAGTTCGGGGCCGTAAAATTAGCCAAAAGAGATATCTTTGAAAACATGATCTTTTTAGGATTAGGTTCCAATATCGGTGACAAGAAGCAGCACATCGAGCGTGCTTTGAGGATGCTTTCTCAACGAAAGGTAATCCTGAAACGGTGCTCCTCGTTTTACCAAACTGAGCCTTGGGGCATAGAAGATCAAGAGGAGTTTGTCAATATAGTTTGTGAGGTGACATTTGAAGGCACAGCAAATGAGCTCTTAGAGTTGGTATTGAAGATAGAAATTGAGTTAGGCCGAGAAAGGTTGTACAAATGGGGTCCTCGGTTAATTGACATTGATTTGATAGAATTTCACGGTGTGCTCATGCAAACTGAGCACCTGACTCTGCCTCATCCATATTATTTACAGAGGGATTTTGTCTTGATTCCCTTGACTGAATTAGAACCAGATTGGCGTCCGACCGGAATGCCCCATATCATTTCTTGGTACACTGAACGGTTGGGACCAAGTCAAATCAAGGTAATTGCACCACCTCCTTCTTGGATCCTTTTGCCTCCTCAATCAACTTAGTGTGCCTAGTCTTTCGATTCCCAAAAAGTGGATGCAAGTTGCCCGGATACTTAGCCTGGACGTCGTGCTGGGAGCGCTCGCTTCAGGCGGGATGGCCGCTAAATGGTTAAACGTGGCTATGCCCTGGGTATGGTGGATAGCGCTGCCGCTCAGCGTGTGGGTGATTTACACCGCCGATCACTTGCTAGATGCTTACAGGCTTCAGGGAAAAGCTTCTACCCCTCGCCACTTGTTCCATCATCAATTTTTTTGCCCCCTTACTTGGATATGGGGGGGAGGTTTAATCAGTTGTTTGACCTGGATACCTTACTTTGCACCAAAGGAAATGTGGTTTTTTGGTTTTGCTATGGGAGGGGTAGTGTTGATCCACCTAGGCTTGGTATACTTGATTGGAGACCGAACTTCTCTCCTTTTTATCAAAGAATTAGGGGTAGGGGGGATTTATAGCTTAGGAGTTTGGGGAGCACCTCTTGTTTCTAATTGGGGAAACTGGCCAATGGCCACCGAGTCTCTTCTTTTGCAATTCTTCTTATTGGCCCTGATCAATTTATTGCTGTTCTCATGGTACGAGCATCACATTGACGAGCGAGATGGCCATACTTCTTTTGTGAGGGCCATAGGGCCCCAAAGGGCTAGTTGGCTGATTCTTTCTTTGATCGTTTTTGTAGTTGGGATAGGCATCACGCAGGTACAGGAGCTTAGCAGCCCCATCTTTTGGCTAATTCAGGGCTGTTATGCCCTCATGTTGTTGGTGTTGGGGTTAGTGGCGTTTGGTCATTCCTTCTTTGGGAAAAATGAGCGCTATCGGGTGTGGGGAGATATGGTCTTCCTGTTTCCATTTGTGATATGGTTATGGTAGAAAAACAGGCACGCATTAATCGAGGGTTTGACCGAATCGCGCCCATCTATGATGGGCTGGCGAGGCTTGTTTTTGGTCAGTGTCTCAAAGAAGCACAGATTGCTCTATTCTCAGAGATAGAACCGGATAGCAAGGTGCTTATTCTGGGAGGTGGTACCGGCTGGATTCTGACCGAAGTCTTCCGATTGAGCCAACCCTCTTGGGTTTGCTATGTGGAGGCTTCTCATGGAATGATGGCAAAGACCCAGGAGGAGATAAGGTACAGGGCATTACCTCAACACCGGATTGGTCTACACCTTGGAACGGTAGAAACCCTTAGGCGTTCGGAAAAATTCGAGGTAGTCATCACTCCCTTTTTTCTAGACCTGTTTTCAGCAATGACTGCTACTCAGGTCATTCAGGACATTAAAGATTTACACCAACCCCATGGGATTTGGCTCTTTACCGATTTTCTTCCCCAAAACCTTACTCAAAGGACTCTACTTAAAATAATGTACTCCTTTTTTAGGTTAACTTGTAGAATTGAGGGCAAGCACTTGCTTCCCTTTGATCAGCTATTTGAAGCAGGTGGGTACTACCAAGACCCTGGGCTACAGTGGCGAAAAGGAATGCTCTACAGTACTATTTATCGCCAAGAGGGAAAACTTTAAATAAGTGAAACTTATGGGAGTCAAAATAAGTATGTAGATATAGCCCTTGTTGAATTTAATTAATCCTCAAACACCCCCCTTCCTCTACCATGAAGCTTTTTCTATGGACGCTCTTCTCTTTGATTTGGACCAGCGAATTTCAGGAACTCCCTCCTTGGCAAGATCCATATCTAATTGGCATCCATAAGCTTCCCGCTCACGCGCACTTCTTCCCTTTTGAGAGGCCAGCTGCTGAAGAGCACTTCCATACCTATGATCCCCAATCAAGTCGGGTTCTTTCTTTAAATGGGACCTGGAAATTTAAACTCTACCCGCATCCGGATAGGGTACCCGCTGACTTCTTTGGACCCACTGGGCGACCTCAAAGCTGGCAGGATATAGTAGTTCCCTCTCATTGGCAATTGCAAGGCCATGGCCAGCCCATTTATACCAATTTCATTTATCCCTTTCCCTCCCGGAAACCTCCTTTGATCCAGAGTGAGGTAAACGAAACGGGCTGTTATTACCGAACTTTTGAACTGCCAGAAAATTGGGCAGACCAAGAGACCATTATTCATTTTGCAGGTGTAGAGTCTGCCTTTTTCCTTTATGTAAATGGAAAAATGGTCGGATATAGCGAGGGAAGCATGACTCCCTCAGAGTTTCGACTGACCCCATATTTGCGCCCCGGTAACAATGAATTGGCCCTCAAGGTCATTCGTTGGTCCGATGGTAGCTATCTAGAAGACCAAGATTTTTGGCGACTGAGTGGCATTTTTCGAGATGTGTTTTTGTTCAGCCGCCCACGGACCATGCTCTATGATTTTCAGATCGACCAAAACTTTTCCAAAGATCTTGCCGAGGCTCAAATTGAGGTAGGAGTCCAGTTTCGCCGCTTAGATAGCTTGGCAATAGTTGGAGGAGGAAGTCTGGCCTGGGAGATCAGTGGTCCCAATGGCCAAATGGTGGCTCAAGGAACAGAACAAATCGATGAAATAATTCCTGGCCAAAGACTGGTCAACGCGAACTTTTCTGCATCGATTCCCAACCCCGAACTCTGGTCTGCTGAAATCCCACGGCTCTATCGATTGCTCATGCATTGGCAGCCCAAAGAAGGAGCTGGAGAGTACCTCTCCCATAGAATTGGACTCCGTGAGGTCAGCGTAGCTAATGGGCAACTAATGATAAATGGCAAGCCTGTTTTGATCAAAGGAGTCAATCGCCATGAGTTTGACCCCGTTAGAGGTCGGGCCATTGACGAGGCCAGCATGATTCAGGATATCAAGCTCATCAAGCAGCACAACTTCAATTCGGTTCGAGCTTCTCATTATCCCAATCATCCTCGCTGGTATGAACTCTGTGATGAGTATGGCTTATATGTGATGGACGAAGCCAATATCGAAGCCCACGGTTTATGGTATTACGAAGGCTTGGAACCGGCTGATAATCCCATGTGGGAAAAGGCCATGGTAGACCGTGGGGCCAGCATGCTTTGGCGGGACCGGAATTTTTCCAGCATCATTTGTTGGTCTTTGGGCAATGAGTCTGGTATCGGCCGAAACCTAGATCGCTTGGCTGACAGCATTCGGAAGCTCGACCCTCAAGGTCGCCCCATTCATTATGAAGGCCACAAGTCCGTAGCCTCCTTGCGCAAGGCCCTGAATTATAATCCTCTTTCTATCCTGGGTTTTGTATTGCAGGAAATCGATGGCCATGAGGTCAGTAAATATGACATCCTCAGCACCATGTACCCCTCGCCTAGTAGCATGGTAGATTTGTATAAAAAGGATGATCAACGCCGTCCCATGATTATCTGTGAGTATTCTCATGCCATGGGTAACAGCAATGGGAACTTTGCCGCCTATTGGGATACCATTCAGGCTTATCCTCGTATGCAGGGTGGCTTTATTTGGGATTGGGTAGACCAGGGCTTGCTAAAAATGTCTCCCCAGGGAAAGCCATATTACGCTTATGGTGGGGACTTTGGCGATGCGTCTCCCGATACTAATTTTTGCTTAAATGGATTGGTTTTCCCTGATCGTCGGCTTAAACCAGCTTTGCAAGAAGTGAAATACGTCCATCAAGGTGTTCGGTTCAGCCCAGAGGACCTTCGCCATGGCAAGGTAGCGATCAGCAATCTATACCTCTTTCAAGGTCTAGAGGACTATGCCTTACATTGGGAGATTTTGAGTGAGGATGGCTTGCTTGATGGGGGCAAAGAAGAAAACCTATCCATTGGCCCAGGCGAAACTCGGATCCTAGATTTGGGCTATGCTCAACCTTTGGCTGTGGCGGGACGAGAATACTGGCTCAATTTGCATTTGGTGCTCAAGCGTGACCTTAGCTGGGCGGTCAAAGGGACTGAAATGGCGTGGGAGCAATTCCCCCTGAGCAACACTGAATATGCTCCCATTCCGAAGCCTGAGACAGGGGGAAGCCTCAACTTGGTGGATTCCGGGCAGGATCAAGTCCTGATCCAGGGAGAAGATTTTAAGATGGTTTTTTCACGCGCGTTAGGAACCCTTACTTCTTGGGAGAAAGATGGGCACACCTTGCTGTCGCAAGGCCCGTTGCCTCACTTATGGCGCGCTCCCCTTGACAATGACAAAGGGGGAAATCCTTTGCTACGGTCCCATTCCCACAAATGGAAGAAGGCAGGTTTAGATTCTCTGACCCATCAGGTAGATGAGTTATTGGCTCTACAAGATGTCAATGGCATGGTTGCCATCAGGGTGCGTGGGCAATTGTTAAGTGAGAAATTTAAGGCACAGTACATAGCGACCTTCCAGGTCGGTCAAAATGGGGAACTGAATTACCGTTTACGCCTTTTGCGAGAAAACGATCTGCCTTTGCCAAGGGTGGGAATTGCGTTGAAAGTACCTAAGGAACATGATCGTTTCACTTGGTATGGACTGGGACCTTTAGAGAATTATCCTGATCGGAGAACTGGCGCCCGAATGGGCTGGTATCAAGGTGAATTGGAAGAAATGATTACGCCCTATATCAAGCCTCAGAGCAACGGCAATCGGGGGGGAGTACGCTGGGCTCAATTGGATGATGGATCCCAACAAGGACTCCGTGTTTATGGGAAGGATTTAGAAACCAGCCTCAACCCCTATGCAAACCTCAGCCAAGCCAGACATACCTACGAACTCCAAATGGATACGGTATTGCATTGGTACCTAGACCATCGGGTAATGGGAGTAGGGGGAGATCTCAGCTGGCTGCCTTCTGTCCACGAGGAATATCTCTTAACAGAATCTGAGTACTCATTCAGCCTGCGCTTTGAGCCGGCTGATTTTTCTGGTCTTCTGCTTCGCTAGCATTGGGCTCATCTAACTTTGCTTGAGCAGGGCGTGGGAATAATCGATCCCGAACCCTTAGCAGAGGATATTCGATGAGCCATGACAAAAAGGCTCCCAGAAAGATACTTAAAAGAAGGTATGCACTTTCGTATGTCAGACCATCTCCGCCGATTTTGTCCTCAACGTGCCTTACAAATAGGTGCCATACATAGATAGCATAAGAGTAAACCCCAATCCAGGCCAAGGTCTTAGCAAAAGGGGCAGAGTACGGGTTTTCATGTATGTTATCAAACCAATCGCTGACCACGGTGAGCAAGATTAACCCGGCAAAACCCCAGTGAATGAGGGTGTGCCCGTAGGCAGTCATCAAGTAGCTTCCACCTGCCCAGAAAAACAGAGGACTGATTAGAGCCAAAGATGTCAGCAGCACCATCCGTCTATTCCTGGTCAGCCAAGGCGCAAACCCCGGCGAGAAATAGTACAAATACGAAATCAGCAGTCCGATGATCAAGCCCTCCATGCGATGGTGGGTTTTGAAAATGACAATCATCGGGAACTCTCTGAAGGCATAGGCCCACTTCGCACGAATGTAAAAGGCCAATAGGCAAGCCCCAATCCAGAGTGGCAACCAGATCCATTTTCGCTGTAAACTTCTACTCCAGGCAGCAATAAAGGCGATCAAGGCAATGGCTAGATAGAAATGCTCTTCTACGGCCAGGGACCAAGTATGTCCCCATACGTGGGGCAGGTAGCTTTGTAAAAAGAAAAATTCAGCCAGAAACTCAGGCCAGCTTACCGGTTCATGCCAGTAGAATAGCTTCAGTGGGATGCTGACCGCCAAGAAAAAGAAAAAGGTGGGGTAGATCTTGAAACCTCTTCTCAACAAGAAACGACCTACACGCAACTTTTGATGTCTCTGATATTCTCTGAACAACAAACCCGACACCAAAAATCCACTCAAGACAAAAAACAGGTCTACTCCTGCCCAGCCAATAAAGACCAAGAGGTTGTCTTCTGGAAAATGGGCATGCCGAAAGAGGACCATCAGGATGGCAACTCCACGTAACATGTCCAAGCCTTTTACGCGCATGGGAGCAATGTTACGAAAAATTACTTGCTACCTCCTTGGCCACCCTTTTTATCTCCTGCCAACCCGCTTGCACATGGTGCTGTTCAGTATGAGTTTGGCCAATGGAGAAACGAATCACATACTGGCCTTTCAGGCGGGTCTGGGTAAGATACAGCTTGCCTTCATCATTGATTTGATTCAATAGGCGAGCATTGATTTGCTCAATGATCAGCTCATCATCTAGGCCGGCGGGGCGGTAGCGGAAGCAGACCAGACCGAACTCTACAGGGGCCATGAGTTCAAAATCGGAGTCGTTTTTCACCCATTCCTTCAATTCCTGAGCCCACTGAATATGCGCACGAAGCTTTGCTTGCAACTGATCAAGTCCGTAACTGCGAAGCACAAACCAGAGCTTTAGTGCTCTAAACCGACGCCCTAGAGGAATGCCCCAGTCTCGGTAATTGTTGACTTGGCGGTCCTGACCAGTTTTGAGGTATTCGGGGGTGATCTCAAAGGTTTGAACCAGCGAGGCAGGGTCTTTGACGAAATAGGCTGAACAGTCGAAATTGGTGAAAAGCCATTTGTGGGGATTGAACACAAAGCTATCGGCCAATTCAATCCCTTGGATATGATGCTGCTTTTCAGGAAGTATCAGAGCTGAACCGGCATAAGCCGCATCTACGTGCAGCCAGAGCTGGTGGCGCTGGCAGATCTTTGCTATGGCTTGCAAAGGGTCAACTCCAGTAGATGAGGTGGTGCCGAGGGCGCTTACTACACATAACGGCTGAAATCCTGCACCAAGGTCTGATTCGATGGCTTTTGCCAAGGCCTCAGGACACATGGAAAACTGCTCATCAGCGGCAATTTTGACGTAGTTCTGCCTCCCCAAGCCAGCGATCTTGACATCCTTTTCTATCGAAGAATGTAGTTCTACTGAACCGTAAACCCGGTAGACAGGGGCTTGCTGCAGTCCTTTTTCATTAACCAAGAATTGGCTGTGTCGTTCTCGGGCGCTAAGTAATGCACACAAGGTCGCATCAGATGCCGTAGACTGTATGACTCCATCCCAATTATCTGGAATGCCCATCGCTTTCATCAGCCACTGCATCACTTTTTCTTCTAGCTCTGCGGCAGCTGGAGAGGTTTCCCAACTCATGCATTGGGCTCCCATGGCAGCAGTTAGCATTTCCGCCAAAAGGCTAGGGTAGGAGCTGTTGGCGGGAAAATATGCAAAGAAACTGGGGTGCTGCCAATGGGTAATACCAGGTAGAATTTGGGTGACGAAGTCATTGAGGATCTCGGTCATGGGTTCTCCCTCTGTAGGAATTGAGTCTCCCAATTGCTCGTAGACTTCCCGAGGTTTTACCTGGGACTTCACTGGGTAGCTTTCTACCTCTTCTAGGTAATCGGCTATCCAGTCCACTACTTGGTGGGCATAGTATCGAAATTCAGATGAGTCCAAGATGATGCGCTAAAGACTATGGGAAATAGCTCCCTAAGGAATGCAAAAAAATAACTTGTCGATTTTACGTAGGAAGTTTGTTCCAGATCAAGGAAGGAAAACCGACCTTAGTGATCTCAGGTGCGAAGCAGTGGGATTAAGGGGCGCACTGCCGAACCAGTGACGCAGAGATGAGGCAAAAGGCCAAGCAATAAGGCATAACTTATTTTTTGACTGTTTCTAAGCGGAAGCAAGCTCTTTTTCTCGTTTTTTCCCTACCCTACGGGCAATACCG
>CAZFPQ010000072.1:0-27427 GCA_964521065.1 uncultured Bacteroidia bacterium
AGAGTCTTTGGGGGGGTGCCATTGGTTCTAAAAACCTTGTCTCCAAGCGAAGACCAGATTGCACGTGCTTCTGCGGACGAGGTTTGGGCTGCGATTGAGTCCGACCTAAATGCGGCCATTCCTGATCTTCCCCTAAGAAGTCAGTATGACCTAAGTGATTTAGGACGCATCACCAAGGGGGCTGCCCAGGGCCTTTTGCTAAAGACCTTGTTATGGCAGGAGAAGTGGAATGAGGCTGAGACCGTAGCGGCAGACATCGTCGGCTCTGGCGAGTATCAATTGGAAACTGATTATGGCTTTATTTTTACCCTTGCAGGTGAAAATAGCTCAGAATCTGTGTTCGAGATCCAATACATGAATGCATCCAATGGAGACTGGGGCCGTTTTGAAGAAGGCAATTTGAGCAATGTCTTTCAGCGGGCACGGGGTGAATTTGGAGGATTTGGTTTCAACATTCCTACCCAAGATTTGGTGGATGAGTTTGAAGAGGGAGATCCTCGTTTGGGAGCCAGCATATTTGTAGAAGGAGATGTGATGGGTGACCGGGGTACTTTTACCAAAGATGCCACAGGTTTCCCGTTTGATTACTATTCACGGAAATATTTCCTAAACATCAGTGATGAAGCGCCTACGGGTGATCCTGCGGTAAACGGACCTTCCAATGACCGAGTCATTCGCTACGCCGATGTGCTACTGATGTATGCCGAAGCGGCCTACCACAATGGCAAAGAAGACATGGCTAGGGACTTGATCAATCAGGTGCGTGAGCGGGCTCGTGGAGGGGATGAAAGTGTGCTGCCTGATGTGACCGCGAGTGGCACCGCCTTGCTAGATGCGATCTATCACGAGCGCCGGGTCGAATTGGCTATGGAGGGCCATCGTTTCTTTGACCTGGTTCGCACGGGCCGCGCCGCCTCGGTGATGCAAGCCCATGGCAAAACCAATTTTATTGCGGGGGAAAGTGAGTTGTTTCCTATTCCACTGCGTGAGATCCAACTCTCTGATGGGTTGATCGAGCAAAACCCCGGATACTAAGGGTTGAGTAGGTGCCAGGCAGGCGAGAAGCTTTAGCCTGGGCCTACCATCCCATCTTTTTAACTCAATCTGATATTATCATGCAACGTAGCATATCTATACTTCTTCCATTGCTCATCTTGATGGCAGCCTGCGATCCATTCCAGGTGGCAGATGTAGCTCTTCCTGATGCTCCAGTGGCCCAGGTCAGCTTCAGCTATGTCCCAGATGATTCAAACCGGGTCGTGTTGACTGATAACTCTACCAACGCATTCACTAGGTTGTGGGATTTTGGAAACGGAAGCAGCTCTGACTTACCTTCCGATACTGCTTTTTATCCCATTGCGGGAAATTATACCGTGACCTTAACCATCTCTGGTCAAGGAGGAACGAGTGTCACCACCCAAGAAATATCCATTCTAAATGATGCGGTTTTAGATTGTGATTCGACCTTGATTAACTTAGTTGGTGGATGTTCCAGCCGGGATACCGTGGCTTGGATCTTTGCCCAAGAACCGGCTGCAGTAGCCATTGGGCCTACTGAACTCTCAACCAATTGGTTCTCTTCCCCAGCCGGTGGCCTTGCTCCTGAGCAGTATGACGATGAGTGGGTGTTTGCTTTCGCTGGCAGCCGCCATCAGTATTATAACAATGGGGAGACCATTGATCCCGCCCAAGGTTTTGATCCTGTGCCTTTTGATCCTCCTACAGGAGTAACCTATAGCATCAATCCCGGAGCTGGCTTCAACGGGACTACTCAGATTTCTTTGACTCCGGGGTCATTCATTGGGGTCAAAAACTCTGGACCTCTTTACGACATCATCGAACTAACGGAAACCCGCATGGTACTGCTCAGTAAGCAGACTGACGGAGATGGTTGGTTCACCCAAATATTTGTGAGAAAGTAGTTAGTTAGTGACGGGGGGCCTGGTTTGACGAGGCTCCCCCGTTTTTTTTCTGCTTGTGCTGGTAAAGAGTAGGACAAGCGTGGAAGTATGAATGCCGAATGCTGATTTCTAACTCTACTATCCTGTCAGTCAATGGTATACGTATGAAAAATGCTTGGAAGCAGTCAGGGATTCTGACTTCACACTGTATGGGAACTTGGTTTGATCTACAGTAAAAACCTAAACCTTAGTTCTTTCTGCCCATTCTCGACCTATAGCTACCCCTTGATTGATCGTTTTTGATTTCGGGATTACTCAACCAATTTTGACCATGAAGAATGTCTTATTGATGCTGAGCCTTAGCGCTCTGATCTCGCTTGCGGCTTGTAAGGAAGCTCCTGTGGATCCACAGGATGAAACTCTCCCTTTCCTTGGTATCCAAAACGCGACCATGATAGAAGGAGATGCAAACTCATTTCTCTCTTTTGAACTTCGTCTTTCGACTGCATTTAGTAAAGATGTTACCTTGAACTATCGTACGAAAGACGGTACGGCAAGTGCTGGCGAAGATTACGTTAGGGTAAGTGGAGAGAACCTACTTATTCCCGCAGGAGATACCCGGGCTACCATTGATATCGAGGTTCTCGGTGATGAGGATGCAGAAAGAGATGAGACCCTGACCGTGATAATCAGCGACGTTACCAATGCTCAAATTAGCAATGACGAGGCTACTGGCACCATTCGCAATGATGACGAATCGGATGGAGAGATCGGAGATGTTGGTTATACTACTCCGACCTCATACGCCGGGTACACCTTGGTTTGGCAAGAAGAGTTTAATGGCAGTGCTATCAGCAATGATTGGATTTTTGAGCAGGGAGATGGCTGCCCCAATCTTTGCGGTTGGGGAAACAGTGAGCTCCAAACCTATACCAACCGGTCCGATAATGTATATCTTCAAGAAGGTAAGTTGGTGATCGAAGCCAAGCAAGAAAGCTTTGATGGATCCAGCTATACTTCGACCCGGATGATCACGAAGGGTAAACAATCTTTTCAGTACGGCCGCATAGATGTTAGAGCTAAATTGCCTTTTGGACAAGGCCTGTGGCCTGCGATTTGGATGCTCGGGGACAACATTGATCAGGTTGGCTGGCCCAATTGTGGTGAAATAGACATCATGGAGTTAGTAGGCCATGAGCCGGAAACTGTGCATGGAACCGTACATTGGGGCGATGAGAATGGGAATCGAGCCCAATTTGGTGATTCCTTCTCTTTACGTTCGGGAATTTTTAATGACGAGTTCCACGTGTTTTCCATTGTGTGGGAAGAAAACAGCATCATCTGGTATACCGATGATATCCAATACCATGTCATCAACACCAGCTCAACGGATTTGGACGAGTTTCGCAACAGCTTCTTCTTTATCTTAAATGTTGCCGTAGGAGGAAACTGGCCAGGTAATCCTGATGGGACTACTACCTTTCCCCAGAAAATGGCAGTAGACTATATCCGCGTTTTCCAGCCAGAGTAATGGTAGCGTGAAGAACACCTTTTCGTGGAGCTGGGTAAGATTCTATTTTGCCCAGCTCCCTTTTTGCTGATCTAAAATTAAGCAGTTGGACAGAAGAAACCGGGGGGATGGCGGTACAGGCTATGGGCTATGGTACAAAGGCGACCATTGCCGCAACATACCCCATACCCCGATTACCGTTTTTCTTATGCCTGCTTTGCTTAGCTGGACTTTGGCCATTTTGAAATGGATGAAAACCTCTTCCGACGACCTGAAAAGACTTATTTTTAGCTATTCAACTCCATAGGTTTAGGCAGATGTTGGTTAATTCAAGGCTAGGTTTTGTGGTCAAAACCTAGCTTATATGCACTTGCTTATGTATCAGCCAATTAGGGTTTTCTCTTCGGACAAAGGCTGAATGATGAAAAATCCATCAGCCCCTTGAGGCTGATACAATGGCATCAAGATCAATCCTTCCGTCGGGGCAAGGATTCTCCCAGATTGGTCATCGGCCAGCCATTCGCCTTGGTGTACAGGCTGGAAGTTGACATAGCCGGGGCGCATGCGAAATCTATCTGAAGTCTGAACCACATGCCGATACCGCACGGCTACTTGACGAGGTAAGCCTAGGCTGTCATCACGGAGGTGGAGCAAGGCTTGCTCGGCTTTGATTTCCCAGTTTGTTTGGCCTTCAATAAGCCCCAGTCGCTGTAAGAGAACCCAAATAGCTGCTTCGTGCTCATCCACTGCCCTAGGATCGTGATGCTGGCCAGCTTCGAATGCCAATCCTGACCATCCTTGGGCAACGCAGTAACTAGCCGTAGTGCCCATCAAAGCCTTCGTAAGGCCTCTGATTACAGGTGCCTGAAGCGCCAAGGCCAAGTCGATGCTAAGGTCATCCTCTTCTACCACGGAGAATTTTCCCCCGGGAGCGGAAGTCGTATGTAGATCTATCATGACCTTTGGGCCAGGATGAGCCTGATCCAAGCGGCGAAGTTCATCCAATAGTTCTGATAGTTCACGTTGTTCTGTATCCAATATCTGAGGATCCAAATTCCTGATGTGGCGAATACTCTCGGAAGTCCAAAGTCGATTTAGGTCACGGTGAATAAATCTTTCTCCTAGACTCAAGGCTTTGAGGTTGCCCCGCAAGCCAACGATGCGCCCCCGAAGAGAGGGTAGGGTGCTACCCAAGACCTTAACCACCCGCTCGACTGCGCGTATGCCAGCTGGCTCATTGCCATGGATTCCAGCCATCAATACCAGCAAGGGCCCCGGTTGTTCTCCTTTGAGGTCGCAGATGAGTCTTGATAGAGAGGCAGTTTTGGGCATAGTCGACAAAAGGTGGATAATTAGGGTGATATAGATCAGGGCCGAAGTACTTCGAAACAGGAGAAAAATGGACGGCCCAAGGCTCCATCTTACTGAATTGGCTATGGTTCTTCCTTGAATGATCGGACTAAGTTAATCAGAGCCTACCAACTTTCCTGCTTGAAAGCCGCAGACTTTTGTTTGTAGCTTTCTAACTCATCAAGTGATATTCCGCAATATTCCCCCAACTCTCGACGGAGCCATGCCTAAAAAATACCTAATTTGACTATAGCCTCTTGGCTTTGGGGTAGATGAGCACACCCCATGAGGTAGATGACGCTCCTTTGGGCATTTTTTGCTAAAACCTGCTGCTTTATGTTCAAGAATTCTTTAAAAATTGCTTTACGTAACCTCAGACGTAATCGAGGTTACGCCGTGTTAAATATGCTAGGTTTAGCCATTGGCTTGGCTTGTGCCCTGCTGATCTTGGTTTTTGTTCAAGATGAGCTGAGTTATGATAAGTTTCACTCAAATGGAGACCGGATCCAACGCATGGTACTTGAGCGTATTTATCCTGAACGAATCAGTGAATATGCCGTCATCCCTCACTCTTTTGGCCCCGTGGCAGTAAGTGACCTACCTGAGGTAGTCAATCAAGTTAGGATCGTGAACTTCGGTCAAAATTCTTTATTCAAAGTAGATGGAGAAGTGAGGGAGGAATCAGGTCTCATGATGTGCGATTCCACCTTTTTCGAGGTGTTTGGATTTGAGCTGAAGCAGGGTGATCCTACGCGAGCCCTAAACGGACAGGGAAGCTTAGTAATCACTGAGCGGGCCGCGATGCGCCTTTTTGGCAGCACGGATGTCATGGGTAAGACCATGGAATTTAATCAGGGTGCTTGGCAAGCCGTCACCGTAACAGGAGTGGTGGAGGACCCTCCAAGCCAATCCCACTTGACTTTCGATTTCTTGATGCCGATAAATGGACTGCCTTTTATTCGCAACAACGAAAACTTCATCTCTTTTTCGGCTCTTACCTATTTGCTCCTGACTCCAGAAGCTGATCCCAAAGTTGTAGAGGATAAGCTGCCGCAGTTGGTAGAAAACTACGCTGCGGGACAGATTCAGCGCAACTTAGGCATGTCCTACGAGGATTACATAGCAGAAGGAAACGGCTACCATTACTATTTGCAGCCGATTAGCTCCATCCACCTCAACTCTAACTTAGAAGCAGAAGTAAAGCCTAATGGAAACCGCACCTATGTCTACTTGTTCATAGCGATTGCAAGCTTTATCCTCCTGATCGCCGTCATCAACTTCATGAATTTGGCCACTGCACGCTCTGCTGAAAGGGCCCGCGAGGTGGGGGTACGCAAAGTGTTGGGGTCTCTTCCTTCTCAATTGGTTACCCAGTTTTTAATGGAGGCGGTCATTTTGACCGCAGTGAGCTTCTTGCTCGCCTTGGTCATCATGAGCTTGATAAGACCGATTTTTGAGGAGTTGTCCGGAAAGATGGTTGACTTTTCTTGGCTGTTCACTCCCTGGATTTGGCCCCTTCTTTTACTGGGAATCATAGGAGTGGGACTCCTGGCTGGTAGTTACCCCGCCTTGGTGCTCAGTCGATTTCGCCCTGTGGAGGTCCTCAAGGGCAGCTTTCGCAGTACAAGGCAAGGAAAATTGCTTCGCAATGGCTTGGTGGTCTTTCAGTTTTGGATTTCTATCGCCTTGATGGCCGCTACTGTGGTGGTGTACCAACAAATGGAGTTTACGCGAAACAAAGATTTGGGCTATAATCCTGAGCGACTGGTGGTGGTAAAGCGAGTAGGACAATTGCAGGAGAAGCAAGATGCATTTCGCAACGAAGTGTTACGTGACCCTCAAGTAAGCCAAGTTTCCTATGCCAACGATGTGCCCGGAGGATTCTACTTTGGTGCCATGTTCCAACAGGATGGTGGGGATAATGAGGTAGTAACCATTCTCGGAACCAACATTGACGAGTATTTCTTGGAAACCATGGATATCGAGCTATTAGCTGGTAGAAATTTTGAGCTGGGTTTCAATGACTCGACCTCCATTATCCTCAATCAAACTGCGGTGGAGACTTTTGGATTAGAGGATCCCATTGGCAAAGAAGTTTTTTTCCAGAACCTTCAAGGTGAGCCTATCCCTTATCGGGTGATTGGGGTAGTGGAAGATTACCATTTTCAGTCTCTACATACCAAGGTGAGTGGGTTGGCCTTGTTTCATAATGATGCAGCAGGAGTAGGGATCGGAGTCATGGCCGTTCGCATGAAAGAAAAGGAGGCCGCAGCAACGATGGACCGCTTAGAAGAAACTTGGAGGCAGTTTTCGCCTGAAATCCCCTTTACCTTTCGCTACTTTGATGAGCAATGGGCAGAATTATATGCGGCTGAACAATCCTCTGGAAAGCTCTTTGGGGCTTTTGCCGTGCTCGCTATTCTGATTGCCTGTTTGGGATTATTTGGCCTTTCTGCCTACACTGCTCAGCAAAGGACCAAGGAAATTGGGATTCGAAAAATATTAGGAGCTTCAGTTAGTCAGTTGATGTATCTACTTTCCCGAGAAATAACCATGTTGGTATGGTTGGCTTTGGGACTGGCTATACCGACTATCTGGTACCTGATGTCGCAGTGGTTAGGCGGCTTTGAGTATCATGTATCCCTTAGTCCTTGGGTGTTCGCTCTGGCTGGACTAGCGGCCACCTTGATTGCTTGGGGAACAGTATCATTTCAGTCTTTTAAGACGGCTTTGATGAGTCCCATAAAAAGCCTACGGGATGAGTAGCAGGGCTGCGATGATCAAGAGTGTAGGGTATGGACTGTGAATCGAGGTTAATAAAGGCCAAGATGCTTTTTTACTCCTTAGGGTTTCTCGCCCCTTGTGATTTCTTGCGGACCCATTCTGTGGCCAAGATGCCATAAAGAACCACCGTCAATGAACTCAATGGCATCAAGATAGCAGCGACTAAGGGGGAAAGCAGGCCTTGCACCGCAATACTTAAGCCAATAAGGTTGTAGACGAGGCTCAAGATCAATCCACCTTTGACCAAACGCATACTGGTGTGGGCCAACTTGAGGAGCGTTGGTAAGCGACGGAACTGCTGGGCAGTGACAATGGCATCACAGGCCGGTGAAAATGCGTCTACTTGTTCCGTAATGGCCAAACCTACCTCACTCGCCTTAAGAGCACCCGCATCATTTAGTCCATCTCCTACCATCATGACTTGTTCCCCCCTATTTTGCAATTCTTCTATGTAGTGGAGCTTATTAAGGGGACTCTGCTCAAATCTCAACTCGGTCCCAGCTGGGAAAAAGGGACGAATGGCCTCTCTTGCTTGTTCATGGTCACCTGATAGGAGTGAAAGATGGAACCGAGAGCTGAATTCCTCAATAACCGCGTTTAGCCCTGATCGGAATTGCTGAGCCATCCAAAATTTGCCTTTGAGCCGCCCATCAATGAGTACCCAAGTACCAGAGGTTGAGTTGGGGGAAGTTATCTGTTCTCTGACGCCTTCAGGGA
The DNA here is from genome assembly GCA_964521065.1 of uncultured Bacteroidia bacterium. Lineage (GTDB taxonomy): Bacteria > Bacteroidota > Bacteroidia > J057 > J057 > CAYVAP01. The sequence goes on from CAZFPQ010000072.1 coordinate 8,263, forward strand.
ACCAGGACCATTTTCCGACTTGTATTTGTTGCCCCGCAATTTTTCCTTGAATACCTTTTCCGTCTGCTTCTTGGAAGTGGGTTACTGCTAGATCTGACCTAAGATTTAAATCATGGTCAATGGCTCGACTCATAGGGTGGGTGGAGTGCTTCACCAAGGCTGCAAGCAATTCTTTTTCGTATGAGTTTAGTTCGCCTTCAAACTGCACCTTGTTTTCATGGGTTTTCGGGGTTAGGGTGCCCGTCTTGTCAAATACCAAATGGGTTATGTGAGATAGTTGCTCTAAAACATGGGTGTTTTTGACATAAAACCCCCAGCGCCCTAAGATGCGCATCATATTACCCAATATGATGGGACTGCTCAGGGCCAAGGCACAAGGGCAAGCAACGATTAATACGGCAGTAAATACGTTAACGGCCATGCCAAACGAGCTTTGATACCACCAAAATAGGCCTGCTATCGTCGCTAAACTTAAAACTGCAAAGGTAAAGCGTTGACCAATGCGGTCGATAAATTGGGTTAATTGAGATTGATGGGCTTTTTGGAAGGTCTGATGGTTCCAAAGTTGAGTAAGGTAGCTTTGGGAGACATTTTTGACTAAGGTGAGCTCAATGGCTGCGCCAATCTGACTGCCCCCAGCATAAATCAAATCCCCAGCTCGCTTTCGAACCGGTTTTGCCTCTCCCGTGACAAAACTGTAATCAATTTGTGCTTCATGGCTGATCAATAAGGCATCGGCAGGGATGAGTTCTCGGTTTCGGACCAAAATGCTGTCGCCCGCGCTGAGTTCGGTTATGGGGGTGCTTTCTTCCTTTCCACCAATGATGCGGGTCGCAGAAATCGGGAAGTAGGATTTGTAGTCTCGATCAAAAGCTATCCGGGCATAGGTTTTATTTTGAAACCAGCGTCCTATCAACAAGAAGAATACCAGGCCTGCTAAGGAATCGAAATAGCCCATTCCCGTCTGAAATAAGACTTCATAGCTGCTACGAAGCAAGAGGGCCAGGATACCCAGTGAGATGGGAACGTCGATGTTTAGAAATCGCTCTTTTAATCCGTGCCAAGCAGAACTAAAAAAAGACTGTGCGCTGTAAAGGAGGACAGGCAGGGCCAAAAGCAAGTTGAGATAGCCAAAAAATTGCCGGAAGTTTGGAAACATCTCTGCTTCCAACCCTAAGTATTCGGGGAAACTCATCAGCATGATATTGCCAAAGGCAAATCCCGCGACTCCCAATTGATAGATCAAACGGCGGTCGCCCTTTTTATGCTTTCGAGATTCGAGATCCTGTAGGTTGATTTCTGGTTCATATCCCAAGGTGCTCAATAAGGCAACGACTTCTCGAAGACTAAGCAGGTCTGGATCGTAGTTGAGGTGTATCTCCTTCTTCAGGAAATCTACCCTAGACCGAAAAAAACCTTCTCGCAATTGGTAGAGATTCTCCAACAACCATATGCAGGAACTGCAGTTGATCTGAGGAAGGTAGAAACTGACCTTAGCTACTCCTTGCTCCTTGAATTGAAGCAGTCTCTGCTCAATCTCAGGATTATCTAGGTAAGCAAAAGCGTGAGCGTCCTTCCGTGTTTTTAAACTCCAGCCCGGACTTTGTTCGAGATCATAAAAGGTGCAAAGTCCATTTTCAGCCAGCAATTGGTAAACCATTTTGCAGCCTTCGCAGCAAAAGATTTTTTCTTCTATTTGATGGGTATGGTCTTGGCAACTGTCTCCGCAATGGTAGCAGGTAGTGGTCCCTTGCTCTAAGGAATGGCCCACACCGGGACTGGGAGAAGACGAAAGGGTACTCATGTCAATCGATGGTGGTAGATAGCGAATAATCAGTTAAAAATGGGGGAGTGAGCGGAAGCAAGAGATGACTTGTCTAGAGGGAGAGAATGACTTTTATCATTTGAGGCTTTACTTCTGAGAAAAGTCATCTGCTATATCCCCGATAAGTCATCATGGATGCTTGGCCCCGCAGCGAAATTGGGGTCAAAGGATTCAACATTAAGTTCTATTGCCATGACCTATTCAAATGCACCTACCTCCAGGATCAAAAACATCCTTTTTCCCACTGACTTTTCTGAAGCATCGAGAAATGCATTGAAGTATGCGGTGGACATGGCAGAGCATGTAGGCGCCAGGGTATTGATGTTGCATGTGTACCATGAGATACCCGTGGCAGAGGGGGTTGCCCCTGCGGGATTCCTACAAAAACTTAGCTCACAGAAAGAGGAGAGAGCCTTGGCCCACTTTCATCAGTATGAGAACGAGATATACTCGTCATTGAGCGAGAATGTGGAGTTGGTTCCCATGATTGAAAGTGGCCGTGCCTTTGAAACCATTTTGTCAGTTGCTGAAAGAGAGGCAGTTGATATGATTGTAATGGGGACCAAAGGTGCTGCAAGCATGGCACACAAAATCTTTGGAAGCTTAACGACTCGGGTTATTGAGGCGTCAGAATGTCCCGTATTGGCCGTTCCTGAGGGAGTATCGTTCCAACCCATCAGACATATTCTTTATGCTTCAAACTTTGAGGAGGCTGATTTTGTCGTGTTAGATCAGTTATTGGATTATGCCGACCTTTTTGGCGCTACCCTCTCTTGCGCACACGTGTATGCAGGAGAAGAATATTGGAACCAATTAGATCGGAGTTTCTTCGAAAGACTCTACCAGTTGGAGAGTCAAAATGAGCAACTCAAGTTTTATACCTTCAACCACCGTGATGTGGTCCATGGACTGCACCGCTTCATATGTGCCAACAAGGTTGATATGCTGGCCATGCTGACCCACCGCAGGGAAGCCATCCACCAGGTGCTAGAGGAGAGTCTCACGCGGGAGATGACTCTGCATACAGACGTGCCCCTTCTCGCTTTCCATGACGCCTCATAGCGATCGAAGAGAGTTTTTTGGGGTGGTCGATTTTACAAAAGCTCAAAAGAAGCCTAGATTTTTTGTACTTTTCGGCCATCCCAATTTTACGCTTCTCTATCCATGCTGCGATTTTCTCCTAAGCTAAAAACCTGTCTGTTTCTTTGGATGCTGATGGGTTTGCTATCTTTTGCTTTTGCCCAATACAATACGGTGGGCAATGCCACGGTCAATGGTCCTGATTGTTTTATCCTAACCAATAACCTCGCCAGTCAAACCGGGGCTGTATGGAGTACCACCCCCATCGATCCTAACCTCCCTTTTGATATCCGGGGGAGTATCAACCTAGGAACCAATAACGGCGGAGCTGACGGCATTGCCTTTGTGCTACAAACGGGCGGCAGTGGCGTAATCGGTGGGTTAGGAGGTAGTTTGGGATTTGGTGGTTTGACCCCTTCCCTCATCATTGAATTTGATACCTACCAAAATTCGACTTGGGGTGACCCAGTTTTCGATCATGTTGCCATCCTATCTGGGGGCAGCAACAGTCACATCGCCGCTACTTCATTGGTTGCTCCAGTGGGCATTCTGCCCGGAAATGCCAATGCCGAAGATGGCTTGTTTCACGATGTGCGCTTTCGGTGGATTCCAACCATTTCGGTTTTTGAGGTTTATGTAGACTGCCAGTTGCGACTTACCTATAATGGAGACATTCGCACCATTCTTAACAATAGTACTACCGTTACTTATGGGTTCACGGCTGCTACTGGAGGACTGACCAATCAGCAGCAAGCCTGCTTTGATCCCAGCCCAACCACTCCTGGAGCGCGTACCAACCTTACTCTGTGCCAGGGAGATACCCTGGATTTGATGGCTCCTGTTGGGACGGGTTATAATTGGAATCCGGCAGCTGGATTGAGTGCGACTAGTCAGCAAACTGTTAGGGCTTTTCCTTCAACCTCTACCCAGTATTTGGTTAGTTACCAGGACGATTGTGGTTTGACCGTAGTAGATACCTTTGATCTTCAAGTTGACCCAATCGGTCCCATTAATGTAGACTTAGGGCCTGATTTTGCCCTTTGTCCCCTCGCGGATAGTCTGTTGAATCCCCTCCTTCCTTTTACCTATCAATACACTTGGCAAGACGGAAGTACCAATCCTGTGTTCAATGCTGTGGGCCCAGGGGTATATTTCGTAGAAGTAAGAAATAGTTGCAATATCGGACGAGATACAGTCGTAGTAACCCCTGACAATTTACCTACGCCAAGTTTTACCCTTCAAGACAGCCTGTGCCCAGGAGAAGCGACTTTGATCAACCTGAATTCTCCGGTTCTACCTGCTGCTACCTATAACTATAATTTGGATGGAGGAATCATTGTGGGGGGCAGCGTTCCCGCTTCTCTTCAGGTAGTTTGGAATACCCCCGGCCTAAAGGCCGTTTGTCTGGAAATCAGTCAGGATGGCTGTACCGAGACTGTTTGTGAAAATGTATTCATTAAAAATCCGCCCTCGGTTTTTATCAACCCTGTTGCAGATCAGTGTTTTCCTCCATCCTCTGGATATGATTTTACCACAGTGGGTGGTCCAGCGGACGTGTATCAGTGGGAGTTTGGAAACTCTGCCAGTCCCCCCTCATTTAATGGTCCCAATCCTCCTACCGTAAATTATCTCTCTCCCGGGCCAAAGGTGGTGAAGCTGGTGACGTTTACTGATGGATGTGTATCTGAAGATACGGCAGAGATATCTTTTCAGGTGATCAACCCTCCTTCCGCCAATTTTGCCATCTCAAGCAGCAATATTTGTCGAAATGAATTGGTGCAATTCACTTATCCTGGGCCCCCCTTGGGACCCACCCAGACCTTTAGTTGGAATTTTGGTGCGGGAGCTGTGCCCAGCTCTTCCACCCAAAGAAACCCTGGACAAGTACGATACACTACCAGTGGCCCCAAGACCATTTCGCTTACAGTGGGTTTTGGGCCTTGTGTGGTAACAAGTACCCAAACCGTGGTGGTATCACCTACCCCCAACGTTACGGCAGGCTTGGATCAAAGCTTTTGTGAAGGAGATGGAGGGGTACAACTGGACGCCACTGTAGACGGAGGGAGCGGAAACTATTTCTACAACTGGAGTTGTGATCGGGTCCCCAATTGTGGATTTGACTCCGTCAATGTGGAGGATCCTACCGTGAACCCCACTGCTTTCAGCCCACCAGAAGATATTTCTTATTTCTTTCAAGTTACTGACTTAAATGGCTGTGTGAGCCAGGTTGATACGGTGCTTGTTCGGGTCAAAGCCAAGCCGAAAATGGATGCCGGACCTGACCTAAGCCTTTGTGAAAATGAACCCGGAATCTTTCTCCAGGGAAGCATCGCAGCGGATAACCAGGCTCCCTTACCGATTACATACCAGTGGTCTCCTGCTGCCGGTCTTTTTGGCAACCAAAATGTATTAAATCCTCTTGCTCGTCCAGATACTACCACTATCTACACCTTAATAGGTACTTCCGCCAATGGCTGTAGTTCAGATGCAACCACGGTGGATCCACAAACTTCCATGGTGTTATCGATCAGACCCGTACCTGTGGCAGATGCCGGCCTTGATACAGGCTTGTGTATTGGTGGATCAGTACGCCTAAATGGCGTAGCAACTGGGGCTGGGCCTGACTATACCTATACTTGGACAGCCTCTCCGGCAGGATCATTAGATGATCCTGCGAGTGCTACTCCCCTCGCAACGCCAACTCAGACCACTATTTATACCTTGGTAGTTACTTCTGGAGGCTGCGTGTCCTCTGGTGACAATGTTCGAATCCAGGTAGATACGAAACCCACCGTGAGCCCGGGTGTGGGAGGTTCAATTTGCTTATTTGAGCCATTTCCTCTGATGGCGAATGCTTCTGGTGATCCTCGCGGAGATACCTATACTTACCAATGGCAACCCGGCCGAGGCTTATCTGATTCTACCATTGCGGACCCCATCGCTACTCCTGTGCAGAGTACGACTTATCAAGTGAGTGCGGTATCTGAATTTGGCTGTGCTTCAGATCCTGCAACGGTCACCCTTACGTTGAAGCCTACTCCTGAGGTAAGCCTATTGGCTAATGATACGACACTTTGTAGCAATGACACCTTGAGCTTGGGTGCCAGTCATACGTTTCGGACTGCTCCTGCAGGGCCGGTAAATTACCGATGGTTTCCAGCGGAGGCCATTGTTGGCCAACCTTCACAGGACTCGGTATGGGTAAGTCCGGATTTCTCAGGATTAATCATCGTGGAGGCCTTTTTGGGTGGACAAGAATGCTCCACCCAAGACAGCATCTTCATCCAAGTAGAGCCAGCGATAGAGGTTCAACTGGAAGCTGATACTACCCGCTTCTGCGCAGGAGATAGCACAGGGTTAAGGGCACAAGGAGGGAGCGGAAGCGCTTCCTTCGAATGGTCGCCCAGTTTAGGTTTGAGCAATGATCAAATAGCCAATCCTACTGCTAAGCCAGGCACAACCACTCTTTATACGGTTACTGTCCGAGAAGGAGCTTGTGCAACTTCTGAGTCAATTGCTATCGAAGTGAATCCCATACCTGCTGCAGATTTTTTCTCGACCTTGCCTTCGGGCTGCGGAAGCTTAGAAGTGAGTTTCATGGAAAACGCAGGTCCTGATGCTGTTGCCTATTTGTGGGATTTTGGCGACGGCAGTCCTATCTCAAATGAAGCGAATCCGGTTCACCTTTACGGTACTCCTGGGGAGTATCAAGTCACCTTTGTAGCGGTTGGTGCAGGGGGCTGTGAGGCAATTAATACCCAGACCCTCATTCAAGTAGACGAAGGGCCAGAACTTACGCAGATAGAGCTACCCGACTCTACTCAGAGCTTCCCGAGTGGCATTCCCATTCGTTTGCTAGCTGAAGGGCCAGATATCGCCTCCTATCTGTGGACCTTTTCTGATGGAGGGACGGCCAGCGGCTCAGCTACAAGCTATGTGTTTGACCAGCCTGGTAGCTACTTCATTGAACTTATCGTAACGGACGTTGCTGGCTGTACCCAAACTTTGCGTTATGGGCCTTTTGAGATTTTTGATGGAGGGGGCTCCGACCAAAATGTATTTACCCCTAATGGAGATGGACTCAATGATGAATTCCGTTTGAGGTATTATGGGGATGGAGACTATGAGGTGGTGGTTTTTGATCGCTGGGGGCGTGAGCTGTTCCGTAGCCAGCAGCCAGATCTAGGCTGGAACGGCCAAATCGATGGGGTGCCTGCGCCCGTGGGTACTTACTTTTTTACAGCCTTGATCGAAGGGGATAAAAAAATTGGAACCCTTACCTTGCTGAGGTAATGGGTTCCAATAGCCAATTAGATCTACACCCCTTCTACCCAAAGCTTGAACAGCTTTTGCTGTAAATCGTTTCGCTCGGAGAGCGGGATGGGGGTGATTACATGACGGCGAATGCCTTCTTTGTAGGTCAAAGGAAAAGTCAAGGTGACAGGTTCTCCATTTCGGATGACGGTGATAGATCCCGTCGTTCCCTCTGGTTTAGGTGCAAAGCTGTCCTCGTCGTAATAAGCTTCTAGTATCTGACTAGGAGATCTTATCTTATCACCAGCTTGGAAACCTACGATATCCTCTGGCCCTACCTCTCGTATTTCGAGGTTTTTCTCGCTTAATAGGTTGAACGTGGTTTTAACACCATTTTGGGAAGAAAGAAGATTCAGCGGTTGCGGGCCTTCGTGGAGAGCCTCATAGCGGATTCCCACCTTCTCAAAGCCTCCTACCAGATCTAAGGGCTCTTTCCCGGTTACGTAGCGATCGAAAAAAGCTTGCAGGTCAGGGTGGACTTCGGCAACGAACGTTTCGATGAAGCTGGTTTCATCAAAAGATTGGTTTGCGCCGTAACGTTCACATAGCGCAAACACTACATCTTTGAGGGTTTTTTCTCCCTGGGTTAACTGCATGATCTCAAAATCGAGCAGCATTCCCATAATCGCTCCTCGGTCGTATACGTGTCCATAAAGTTCTTCATAAGGATCTTCGAAGACGTTGGCACTCATCACGGTAAATGGGATAGAATCAGGATAGCTACTGGCCGCTCGGATCTTGCCCCGCCAGTTGTCATTCAAGGACTCCATCAAGGTTACCAGGCCTCCCTGTTGCTGAATCAAACCAGCAAAGTATTCGGTGATCCCCTCATATAACCATAAGTGTTGAGACATCTCGGGATTGACATAATCAAAGTCACCAATCATCTCGCTGTGTAGAGACAAGGGGGCATAAATATGCATGAACTCATGAATGGCAACTTCGTCTAAGCCCTCAGTGTAGCTTTCGTTGTCAAAGGCAGGCATAAAATACAAGGAAGAAGTACCATGCTCCAAAGCTCCATAGCCCTGGCCTAATAGGTGCGGAATCAAGCGAAGCCCTCGCCAAAGGCCGAGCCTTCCTTTTTCGGAAGCCTTGGCCAAGATTTGACCTGCTTTGTCTTGGTTGTCAAAATACAAAAGGTAGCTATAACGGTTTACCGGAGTTTGCCCTACAAACTTTTCTATGGCTTGCATAGACTCCGATAGGGATTGTTTAACGGCTTCAGAAGCTCCTCCTAAGTCGTAGTGAGTGGCAATGCTTACCTCCGTTCCGGCCACAGATATGACGGCGGCTGCCTGCATCGTAAACAAAAGAGGATGGTCAATTACCGCATGATAGCTTGGGGCTGTAAAGGATTGAACCCCATTGTGAGGAGCTGTTCCTTCTAGGCTGCTATACCCTTGCATGCCAGAGGGTAGTACATATTCAAACTCAAAGCTTAGGTTTTCCTCTCCCTCTAAAAATCCAAACATGCCTCCATTGATGGCGAAATACTGGCCTTCCTCAAATCCGCAACCAGCTGGCTCAAAAATTTTGGGCTTTCCACCGTGCTCCCATGTATCCTGATAATCGTAGGTGATTTTGGCCAAAGTGCCTGTACCTTTTATGAGAAAAACGTTGGGTGCTTGTTTGTCAATTTTCAATTTTTCTCCTGATTCATCGAAAGCTTGTATGTTTTTGACAAAGCGTCCATAATCTAATATAGCGTAGGTACCAGGTACCGTTCTGGGAAACTGAAAGGCAAGAACCCCCTCGATGGGCCGATTTAACTCAAGACTAACGGGTACCCGATCTCGACTAGTGGAAGCCAAATCGACCGTGTATTGGTAAGGAGATTGCGCAAGGAGCCCCCCGAAAGCCAATGCTTTCCATATGAGCCAACATGCGAAAAGATGTTTCATAGCAATGTTGATGGTTTAGTTAGGTAAGAAAATGAAGCCTGCCGAATGCCTGAGCAATGGTGCTCTCCTTTCAGCAGGCTTACAAAAGCAAGTGGATATAAGAAAAACGGTAATCGGGGTACGGGGTATGTTGCTGTATTCATTCTTTCTTATATCCATAGCCCGTACCTCCATACCTCGATTTCTTCTGTCCACTTGCTTATATATTGTTTAGTCTTTAAAAGTGAACATTTATTACGGTAGCCTGAAGGTCAGTAAATGGATTTTTTACATCCCTTTCCGCCTCGCCTACTAGCTTTAACCCGACTTCCCTTTAATACCCCGCGGCTTGCCCATCTTTTCTGGATTCAGAGGCACCGTAATACACCCCTTCTTCATCGTCCCAAAGAATAGCCTGGTATCCCCCATAAGCTCCTACAACCGCCCTGATCTGATGCCCCCACTGCTGGAGTTGACGAATAACAGCTGGGTCGAATCCGCTTTCGAGTGTGATGTGCCCTCCATCAAGCATCTTCCCCCCCGTGGGCTGACTTGAGCCAGCATGTCGAATACGAGGCGCATCGCCTGCTTCCTGTAGGTTCATGCCAAAATCAATCATATTGACTAGAATCTGAACGTGGCCTTGGGGTTGCATGGCACCGCCCATTACCCCGAAACTTAACCAAGGTTTTCCATCCTTGGTCACAAATGCGGGAATGATGGTATGGAAAGGGCGTTTTCCAGGCTCATAGACATTGAAATGTCCTTCTTCAAGGGTAAACAATTCGCCTCGGTCCTGTAACATGAAGCCAAGGTCGCCAGGTACTACTCCTGATCCCATACCTCGAAAATTCGATTGAATCAAAGAAACCATGTTTCCATCTTTATCAGCAACGGTGAGATAGATGGTTTCGCCGTGACCCAGTTTGCCGGCAGGGTAGCTGCGGGCGGCCCTATTCATTTGGATCAGTTTCCCCTTTTCCTCGGCGTAGGCCTTAGAGATTAACTCATCAACGGGGAGTTCATTGAAGGCAGGATCTGAATAAAACTTGGCTCGGTCTTCAAAGGCGAGCTTTTTGGCCTCGGTAAACAGGTGGATATATTCGGCACTGCCAAACCCCATGCTAGCTAAGTCATAGGGTTCCAGTAAGTTGAGCATTTGTAAGGCCGCGATCCCCTGGCCATTGGGGGGCAATTCCCATACCTCATAGCCTCTATAATTGGTAGATACTGGCCTCACCCATTCGGATTCATGTTGCTTGAGGTCTTTGATGCTCATAAAACCCCCTACTTCCTCCATGTGGGCGACAATTTTCTTTGCTATTTCCCCTTTATAAAAAGCCTTTCTACCCTTATCGGCGATTAATTCATAAGTATACGCTAGGCGAGGGTTACGGAATATTTCCCCTTTTCTGGGCGTATGTCCTTCTGGCATATAGGTAGCAGCAAAGTTTGGGTAGTCTTTGAACCTTCGACTAGTCAGTTCCATGTAATATGCGATCAACTCAGATACCGGAAATCCTTCTCGAGCATAAGAAATGGCAGGGGAGAGGAGGACCTTCATCGGAAGCTGGCCAAAGCGCTCGTGTAATTCAAACCAACCATCTACTGCACCTGGGACGGACACCGGTAAGGGGCCGTAGGCTGGGATTTGGTCATAACCGTTTTCAATGAAATATTCTCTGGTGAGGCTCTGAGGGGAGCGGCCACTGGCATTGAGGCCATATAATTCTTGGGAACTTGCATCCCATACGATGGCAAACAAATCTCCCCCAACTCCACATCCCGTAGGTTCCATTAAACCTAGAGTGGCATTAGCCGCTATAGCCGCATCAACGGCGCTTCCGCCTTGCTTGAGAATATCCAAAGCTACTTGAGTAGCTAAGGGTTGGCTGGTGGCAGCCATGCCGTGGGGAGCAATTACCTCAGATCGAGTGGCAAAAGCCTCTCCTGTAATTCGATCCTGGGCACCCAAAAATAGGCCGCTCAGAGAAAGGATACATGAAAAAAAAGTAAAACGCAGATTCATAAGCTTTGGTCAATGATAGATTCAAGTACAGTTGATCAACTGATCAAGCTGAGTTTTCGTTTGCAAGTTGTAGCTTTGTATATCTGATAATTTGTATGCAGCGCATCAAGGAGTTTTACCGTCAGTATCGAGATTATGTCAGGCTAGATCTGTGGATGTACATCTTGATGTTTCTAGCCATTGTCATTTATGCCTTGGCTAAATTTGCTTTTTAATTGTTGACTTATCAATACCTATCCCATGGTGATGAGAAATTGGATACTACTGATACTTATTTCCGCATCTGTTGTCTTGATTGGATGCGAGCAAGCTCCCACTCCAGAGGAGCAATTGGAGATTGATACCCTGCTCATTGAAGATTATGTCAATACGGAGAATTTAGATGGTTTTTTTACTCCGAATGGCATATTTGTTTCTATTTCCAAGGAAGGGGAAGGAGAAGAAACGCCTAACCGGACCTCTACGGTGGAGGTTGTTTATACTGGGAAGTTCCTCAATGGAGATGTGTTTGACACTTCTAACGGTCTGTCCACTGAGTTCGCTGTATTCCAAGTGATCCAAGGTTGGCAAGAGGGGCTGGAATATTTTAAGAAGGGAAGTGAAGGAACCTTGATTATTCCTTCTCGTTGGGCCTATGGCCCCAGAGGGCGTGGAAGCATCCCCCCTGATGCTGTTCTGCTCTTTGAGATGGAGTTGCTAAACTTTCGCTAGCCCTTTACTAACACATTCTTCCATGAAATATTTTCAGACACTACTTGGGCTGGTCCTTTTCCTGATCGTACTCCATGGATGTGACAATCAGCCGTCCACGGAGGAGCAAGCGCAAATCGACCAGTTGCGAATAGAAGAATACGTTCAAGCCAATAACCTTGTAGGAGAATACACGGAAGATGGCATCTTTTACAGAATAAGCTCAGGAGCTGACACCGCCGCTGCCAGCCCTGGGCTCGGTGATTCCTTGTACATGGAGTACACGGGAAGCTTTTTGAATGATGAAGTTTTTGATCGATCTGAGGGGCCCGATAGTTTGGCATTGTCTCGGACGATTGAGGGATGGAGGTTGATCTTGCCACTCTTCAATGAGGGATCAGAGGGCTATTTTATCGTGCCATCTGAAGCTGCCTACGGGCCTACCGGTTTCAGCATCATTCCTCCCAATACCGTTTTGCGTTTTGATATAAGATTGATTGAGGTCTACTAAACATGCTGTGGTTTAAGCTGTATTTGAGTGTGTTGGTTTGGGTTCCTAATCTTCATCCCTTCTACGTGAGTGTAACGGAGGTGAATTTCAATGAATCTAATCAAAGCCTTGAGATTTCGATTAAGATGTTCACCGAGGACCTAGAAGAGGCCCTGGCTACCCGGTATGGTCAAAAGTTGAATTTTGCCAGTGAGGAAGAGCACCCAGATGCAGATGCTTACTTGGCGCTTTACCTTGAAGATCAAATAAAAATCAAGGTAGATGGAAAACCCGTTAGTTTTCAATTCCTCGGAAAGGATGCAAAATCGGAGGCCACTTGGTGTTTTGCTGAGATAGGGGAATTAGCAGGCGTTCCTGCTCAAATAGAAATCCGAAATTCCCTACTCACGTCGGAGTTTGAAGGGCAGAAGAACATGGTCCATTGCAAAGTGGGTACTGAGACAAAAAGCTTACTCTTGCAAAGAAGGGAGCTATCCGGTGTGCTGTCATTCGATTGAACCCTAATGGACCATTTCTGCGTGCGGAAAAATAGCTCGGAAGCTCGCTAGGGCATTTTCGAGAATTAAATTAAGGTAGAGGTACTGGCCTGCATTTGATAGCCTAGGCTGGTCCTGGGACTAGAAACTGGACTTGGGATGCGGAAGTTCTTGTCCTGTTTTTTGGGGACAAAGATGGCCTGATCGTGCTGTCGAAATACGGTTTGTCTCTGATGCCATAATGGGGTGAGGGACCGTCGACATGGCTATTTGAAAAGAGTAATATTTTGGAAAACTCAGCTAAGGCGAAACATGGATAAGTTCTCGATGCTCTCGACCATTTCCTGTATCTAGGACGACCAAGTAGGTGCCTGGAGAGACACCCTGTAAGCTTAGCTTGGTCGTATGGGTGTGAGAGATTAGTTCTCCTGGTAGGGTATAAAGCTTAAACGAGACCAAATTGCCAGGGCCTACGTAATTGAGTTCATCTTTTGCAGGGTTAGGAAAAAGCTGGAAATTAGTTGGGGAATGGTCCACCACTCGGGTGGTATTGCTCGCGGTAAGTCGTGAAATTTTCCCCCAAATGACGTCGTCATAATTGGAAAGACTCAATTGGCTAGAAACCCCGGCTCGACCCATGCGAATCACAACCAATCCTTGGGATGGCACTACGTAGATTTTTTGATCTTGAGCGCCTAAGGCTGCCACCATGTCGTCAGGTGCATTGGGTATTATCTCTCCCGAAAAGACTTGGCGGGTACTCGGTAACATGAATTCTTGTTGACCATTGAGCCACCACAGGTATCCATAAGCGGGGTTAAAAGATTGTGAGGGAGAAGTCATGGCACGATGATAACTGCTGTCGGATAAGATAGGAGTTCCGTTCCACACTCCCCTGTTCAGCATAAGTAAGCCAAATCTGGCCATAGAGCGAGGCTGACTAAAAAATATTCGGTTATAACCCAACCTAACATAGGCTCCATTCATGCCGATCCTCGTTCCAATCCGGGTTAGGAAATATTGGTTGATGTTTCGCCCTGTTGCCCCCTCAACTACATCCGTCAATAAGGTGTAGGGGGCGTTGTGGTAAAACCAGCGACTTCCTGGAGCTACTTCACATTGTAAACAAGTATCGTCGGTACAATCCCAGCGATAGCCTTGCTCATTCAAGCCTGCCGTCATGCTGAGTTGGTGTTTTACGGTAATGGCACTCTCTTCAGGAGAACTACATGAAGTCCAACCAGCCCCCAGATAGTTGGCTGAGGAAGAGTCGATACTGAGAAATCCCTCTTGCTGGGCGATTCCTACTAAGGTGGCGGTCATGGTTTTTCCAGCAGAAGCCCAGAACCAGACGCTGTCTTTGGTAAAGGAATCATAGTACCATTCACAAACCATGCGTCCATCTTTGAGGATGATAAATGCTTTGGTGTGTGTATCTTCTAGATACTGCTGGAGAGCTGAGAGGCTATCGGTATGCCAGTTTAAGGAGTCGGGAGAAAGTGTTTCCCAGAGACCAACTGCTGGCGGGAAATACATGGACGCTTGTGCTGTGGATAGATTCGGGTAGAAAAGCAGCAAAGATAACCCGAGGCAGAGTACGTATTGGCGCATATACTTGAGGGATATGATGATCAGGGAAAATGATCCATGCTTGACCAACTGGAAGTCCAGCTTAGTTGATGGTTGGACTGAGCAACATGGCGCTGGTTTAACGAAAGAATCTATAGATGTTCATTTTCCCAGTAATCGAACCAAGTATGAGCTCCTCGGTACTGACATGAAAAGGAGGCCACCTTGCTTGCCCGAAAAAGAGCTGAGCGGAAATCAGCTTCCCTAGCCCAGTAATAACAAAATGCTCCGTGTAGCACATCGCCAGCCCCAAGGGTGTCAACCAAATTTACAGAATCAATGAGGATCTGGCCTTTTTCGGAGGGGGAATAATACTTCAAGGGTAAGTGCCCATAGCTAACGGCAGCGTAAGGCACTCCACTTGCCTTCAGAAAATCTAGCCCATCGCCTGACCAATCTGGTGCGCAGAAGTCGGCGGAGGCAATGGCGATGTCTATCCAAGGAAGCAAATCCTGGGTCCCGCTTTTCCATGAGCCGGCATCAAGAATCACCGTCATGCCCGATTGTTTGGCGAATTTTGCCAATTCGATGGCTATTTCCATATGTGAACCATCAAGCAGCAGCAGGCTTTGCTTATCAAACCATTGAGGGTTTGTAAGTTGTCTATGGAAAGAAAGAGGCTCTCCTCGGTAAGAAACGATGCTGCGATCTCCATTTGGATGTTGGAAGACACTGGCTAGAGGAGGCTGCCTAGATTCCCCTAGGGCTAGATCTTTCATCGCCAGATCCAAACGATCTAATTCTTTTTGTATGAAAGAGGATAGCGGATTTTGACCAAGGGCGGCGAGTAAGGTCCCTTTCCCTCCTAAACGCTGAAAGGTCAACGCGGCATTGGTAGCGGGCCCTCCAATGGATACCTCTAAGGTAGACGCGTTTACTTTTTGATTTTGCGGCGGCATGGTGCTTACCTCAAACTGGAGGTCTAGGGTCAATAAGCCCATGAAACATCCAGTAGGGCTATTCTTCTTCATGTTGCTTACCACCTCGGTTTCTATTTACTACATATAAACTTAGTAGGATGATGATCATGACCGCGATGGAAAAGGCAGAAATGAGCTCACCATCCCACCAACCCCATAATACCGCGACTACGGGAATGAGGTAGGTGACCAATGAGGCGGTTACGGGACCACTTAGTTGGATGATTTTAGCCATGATAAGAAGGGCCAGTGCATTGGAAAAGACTCCTAGAAAAACCAGGTACAAAGTCTCCCGTTGAAAGTTTTGCGGCGCAAGGGCGGTTTCGAAGAAATTGGTGACGAAGCCAAAGCCTACCGCAACGGGAAAAATGAGTAAAAAGCTTACCGAGGCAATTTGGAGAATGGACAGGCCTTGTAGGTTAAATTTGATGATATTGTTGGTTAGACCCATGCAAAGAGTAGCTGCCAATACAAATAAGCCAAAGGCATTTAAATTGAGCCATTTTACCCCTCCAAAATCAATCACCAATAGAGCGGCGGTGGCCACTAGGCCCACTAGAATCCCCCCCAACTGAAATCGATTGATGGTTTGCTGGTAAAAAGCAGCCCCCACTCCTAAGGTCATTAAGGGAGTTAAGGTGTTGAGAATGCCTGCCAAAGAAGAATCCAACTTGGTCTGAGCGATGGCGTTCAATAGGGTAGTGGCAAAGTTGGCGATGATGGCCATGGCCATCAAAGGAGGCCAATGATTTAAGGAAATGCGAGAAACCTGCCTCAAGGCAACAGGCATCAACACCAGGGTGGCGAAAAACATCCTGCCAGAGAATACCTGGAGGGGAGAAAATACTACAAGCACCCGTTTTAATACCAAAAAAGAACTGCCCCATATCAAGGCAAGCAACACGATGAGGGACCAAATTAGGGCCTGTTTTTTGGGGTTTTCGTCCATGGAGTTCACAAGGGGCAAGATGTTTTTCTATGGAAATTCTACTTGATGAAAAAAGAAAATAAGTAGATTAATTACAACGGTTTTTGGTAATAGTGAAAAGCTTAGTTAATTTATTGTGTATAGAACAGTGTAAGTTGTCAGCTTGAAACGTCTGATATATACACGAATTCATCGAAAACTGCCACGATTGTTTAATTTTCCTTGCCTGTAAGCAACATAGTGGCATGCAATTGGGTATAAAATGAGTACCTTCGCGTATAAATTATAATTCCGCCAGATATTTAGCCATGACTCAAAGACTTCTACTTTCCTTTTTTATATTCAGCCTTCTGACTGTTACCACAGTCCAAGGCAAGGATTTTTTACCTTGGGATGATGGCGTTCAAGGCGCAAGCATTGAATTTTCCGTCTATCCGAATCCGTCCAATGGAGTATTTCGCCTCAACATCGAGGAGGATGGCGACACACCTTATCAGGTCCAAATTGTGGACTTGATTGGAAAGGAAATGCTAAATCAAACCGTAAAAGCCCAGGAGGAAACTACCTTTGACCTTAGCAACGCTCCTAAGGGAGTGTATTTCATTAAAATTACCCAAGGCCGCGAGCAAATTATCAAGCGCGTGGTGATTCGCTAAACCCCTATTTTTCCTGGCGGAACTCAAACAGTATATCAGGTCTCTCATGGTTCCATGAGAGATCTTTTTTTATGCCTTTATCTGCAATCCTAACGAATGCTTGAAACAGAGACTGCTGGCTGGAGGTGAACGGCAAAAATTCTGGATGCCATTGTACCCCCCAGACAAATGGGTACCTTTCTCCTTCTAGAGCAATGGCTTGTACAATTCCATTTAACTCTTTGGCCAGTATAGTCAGTCCCTCACCGAGGCGATCTATGGCCTGAAAGTGTAGCGCGTTAACCCGTAGGGTAGGAGCAGGGAATATGGCTCTCAGCTTTGCATCGCGTTTTAGATGAATTTCCTTCACAGGCCAAATACCTCTTGGAATTTTCCCCCCCGGATAAAATGGTTGAATGTTTTGATGAAGACTGCCACCTTGGGCAACATTAATCAGCTGTGCGCCTCGGCAAATACCCAAAATGGGGATCTGTTCTAATAGAGCTAATTGGTAAAGCCCAAATTCAAATCTGTCTCTTTCATGTAAGTCTAAGGGCTTGGATGCCTGAGTAGAGTGGTATGCATGGAATACTTCCTCTTGTTGATAAATTCTTGGATCTATGTCTCTGCCACCACTCAGTATCAGTCCGGCTAGGTCTTTGTCTCTCTTTTTTGCTCGTTTTGGGGTAAGGCGGATGGGTAATCCCCCCGCTCGCCACACGGCCCATGCTGTAGCTATCCAGAACCAATTTCCTCCTTGGGATGGCCCTGTGATTCCAATTAAAGGACGTCGTCGAGAAGCTTTAGAGAGGGAGGGAAATTGGGTAAGATCCATTCACTTTTACCTTTCTTGACCGCTTTTGCTTAAAGAGTACATATTTAACTAAGTAAATGAAATATGTTTTACCATTCATGTAATAAAAATGACCATTCATACTCTCCTAATCGCATTTCGCGCAGTATTGTAGAAAAAAGTCCTGTCTGCCCATAACCTTTGTCATCAAATCCAGTACATACTAACGAACTGTAGTTGAAAAGACAGTTTTTCATTTTTTTTCAAAACCAATCATAAATAGAATGCTCATCATCAATTCGACATATCAAAACTATCTGACTTCCCACAGGGGTCAAGATATGTCTTTTGTGAAGCATGCTAACGTTGACATTGATTTCTTGTTGGAACCTGATCCAGGGTGTATACACTGTATTTACTGAGTTGATTATCAGTTGATTGTGTGCACCCGGACTTGAAAAAGTTCGGGTTTTTTTATTCCAAGAATTCAAGGAAGGCGAAGCGGAAGTTTCCTGCGCTGTAAGTTTGTTACAGCGGTGGGGAGGTACATATTTGTGACAAATCGAGCCTTGTGGGTATCTCTTGATATTTGCAGATGGGTGGGGTATGTCTAAAAAGAGTTAAATCGTTCTTTTAATGTTCAATTGAGGGGATTTGGATTGGTGAGCTTGGCTTACCGATCCTCCCGGGCACAAGGCCGAGTGGCTAAGGCACCTGATTGTCGATCAGGAAGTGGTGGGTTCGATTCCCGCTGTGCCCGCTACTGTCTCTCAAGGACAGACGCTATTTGACGTAGGATCAAGGGTACCTTTTTATTTAGGCACCGTAGCTTAACCGGAAAAGCACTCACCCGGTGTGTGAGGGTTGTTGGGTTCGAGTCCCGCCGGTGCCTCTGTGAGGAGAGGTCGTGAGATTGAGATGTTGGGATATTAGGATCATGTTTGATCCAGCTTCTTATCTCGCTTCTCGCCTCCCACTTCTCACCTCTTGTTTAACCTGTCAAATCCTAAAATCATGAAAAGAATCATGCGCTCCGTCTTTAGGGTCATGTATGCCAATCGCATACGTAGATTCAGGGTACTGACTAGCCGTGCTCGCGCCGGCCAGGGCCTCCGTGCAGACGGGAGTGACTGGTTCGAAGTGGGTATCTAGTCCAGCCACAACAGCAACTTTTGGGTTGCCTGGCGACATATTCGCCGGGGTAACGGTTCGACTCCGACCTGTTGTGCCCCTTGTGCTTAGATGTGTGGGTAAGGGTGGGTGGAAGCACATTTAAGTTATTTAAGAGGCCAGTTATCTAGGGTCCAGCAAGCTTGGGTAATACAAGCGTTGGCACAGGATGTAGATGTACAGCCTTTTGCGATTCCTGTGATTCGTTGGCTTAGTGGGGATAACCCCAAGCTATTAGGCTACGTATCAACATAGGCATGGAAAATCCTTCTACGCTGAGAG